>URVO01000089.1 GCA_900551335.1 uncultured Phascolarctobacterium sp. | reverse complement strand
CCAGGCGCACGCTCTTGCCGCTGTTAAGCTGCAGCTCATACGGCTTGCCGTTCTGCGAGCTGAAATCCCATTCCACGGCAGCAGGCGTAAAGCCGTTCCACTCTGCCCTGTCGGCATATTCAAAGGCCAGCCAGCGCTGCAGAAGCTGCAGCAGGCGCGGCTGCTCTGCCTGCCACAGCGCATTATCGACAATCCTGTCCTGCGCGACAAACTCGGTGCAGACAGCGTCAAAGGTCTGCTCCAGCTCCGCACGCAAGGCAGCCAGCTCCTCCGCGCACAGGCTTCTGCCAAGGCGCGGCGCAAAGAAACGCGCCATCACCTCATGCAGCAGCGAGCCCTCGTCCGCAGGCTCCACCTCGTCCTCCTTCGCGGCGAACTGCTGCTGCTTCCACACATACTCGCCCAAATAGCGGAACGGACATTGCGCATACAGCTCCAGCCTGCTCGGACTGAACAGTGAGCCGACTCTTTGCTGTACACGCTGACGCAGCTCTTCGTCTGCCAGCACGCCGTTATAAACGCTCTCGGGCTGAGCAAGGCGCAGGGCGTCAGCCTGCGCCGCAGCCAGCGTCAGCCTGCCCAGCTCGCACTGCGCCGCTGAATCGGCAGCATGAGCAGAAGCGCGGCCAATCTGCTGCGCCAGCCAGCCGCTGTCGACAGCCTCACCCTTGCGCTCCACCTCCTGCGGAGAAGCGCAGGGCTGCGCCGGAGCAGACTGCGCCTCCAGGTTCGTGAACAGCTTCTGCACCGCGTGCACATACACGCTCTCGTCGTGCTCCGCCTCCTCCGTCCAGGAAAGCACCAGCCTTTGCTGCGCCGCCGTCACCGTCTGCGCAAAGAAGCACGCATCCTCCGCGTAGGACTGCGCCGTCGTCGGCAAAATCACATCAGCAGCCGACAGCTCGCTGCGCTCCTTATCGTTATAAATCCAGTTCTCGTTCTTCGCCTGCGGAAACTCGCCGTCACGCAGGCCCATAATATATACATGGTCAAAGCACAGGCCGGGGACGTTGATAACCGAGGTAATCAGCACGCCGTCCTGCCGTCCATGCTTGAGCACGATTTCCGTCTGCAGCAGCGCCTCCTGCCACAGCTTGCGGAAATCCTGCAAAGTGATTTTGTCATGCTCGCGTCCACAACGCTGGTAGTCACGCTCCAGCTGCTGCAACAGGCGCACGAGCGCATCGCGCGTGCGCAGGCAGGCAGCCACAGCGTCCAGCGGCAATGCGCCCTGCTTGCACGCAGCGCCCAGCCTCTGCTCCAGCTGCAATGCGTTCAGCAAAGCCGCCAGCTGCTGCGTATAGCACGACAGCGGCGCACGATTGCTCTTCGCCTGCTCCATGTCGCTGATGAACTCGTCTAAATGCGTCCACAGCTCGTCCTCCGCCAAAGCAGCGTGCGCAGCCTGCTGCGCAGCGCTGCGGCGCTTGAAGTATTTCTTCTGGCGCAGCTCCGCTGCACCCTCGATATCCGCCTCGACCAAAAGCGGCAGCAGCTCGCTCGAAAGCAGCGCGAAGTACGCCTCTGCCCCCTCATGATTGTCGCTCACGCTGTCCAAAAGCAGCTGCAGCAGCTCTACCAGGGGCTGTGCTGCCAGCGCCGAGGTCTGCGGCAGGCTGATGGGCAGGCCATACTCGTCGGCCAAGCGCCGCAGTCCTGCATAGCTGTTCAAATCGCGCACCGCCGCCAAAACCTTCTGCGCCGCCACGCCGGAGCGCAGCAGCTGCTTCACGTCGGCCAGCACCCAGCGCAGCTCGGCCTCACGGCTGCCAAACTTGTACAGCTTGACGTTCTCCGCCGTCACAGGCGCAGCATTAGCCCCCAGACGACGCAGCTGCTCTATATCCGCAGGCAATGCAGCCTTCGTCAGCTCTTCTTTTTTCAGCACGCGCTCCTCGACAGCAATCTGTACGCGCTCCTGCTTATCATCCTTATTATTTTGGCGAAAGCCCTCCAGCAGCCAGGTGTAGCTGCTCTGCGTCGCAGAAAAATACTTGTCGCGTTCGTTGCCGTCGCCGGCCTTGCCCACAGGCTCATACACCATGCCGACCTTAATCTCGCAATATTGCGCCAGCGCACGGATGAAATCCACCTGCAGCCTGTCGAAGCTGTAATAATCACTGAAATAAAGCTTGCGCCAGATAAGCTCCGGCCGCTTCTTTTGCTGCAAAATCTGCAGCGCCAGACGATATTTGCCCTCGAGGTCATACCAATGGTTATTTGCTAACAGCTGGCGGTAGAGCAGATAGACATTGCGCACGCCCTCGTCCTTGCTGCCATAAAGGCCCTCGCGTCTCACGCCGTCCTTGTTTTCCTCGTCCTTCCACAATTCCAGCGCCCGGATAATCTCCTCACGCGTCGCACCGCTGCGTGCCAGCTGACTCACGAGCGAGGCCATCGCCTTCACAAAGCCGGGCCTGTACGCCAGCTTATCAAAATAGCTCAGCGGCTTATCCTGCTGCAGCTCATGCAAGCGCGACTGCTCCTTTTCCTCCTGCCCGTCCAGCATCATATATTCAATAATATCCTGCACAATCAGCTCCTGACTGCGGCGGCTGATTTCATCAAAATCCACATAGCCGTTGCTGTTCAGCAGCTTGTTCGCCAGCGTATCGAGGCCGATAACCTCCACATTATACCTGCGCTTCACGTCGTCCGTCAGCAGCCTGTTCGGCAGCACCAGCACGCCCTCGCCAAAGGGCAGCTTCTCCAGCTGCTCTGCAAAGCTATTGCGTGCGCTGCACCCCAGCGGTACGCGCCAAAGCTCGATTTTCTTCGCCATAATCTCCCCGCCTTTCCTGCGTAGCTAACTAAAAAGCTTTATCAAAAATCTGCATTTTAAAATTTCATTAATCCCATTATAGCATAAATCCCCTGCCAAAAGCTGTCCATCTGCGCCGCAGGAAAAGCTCTGCGGAAAACTTTTTGCACAAATAAAAACGCCCTACTAATTTCTTAGTAGAGCGTCATTAGCTTCACCCTCAGGCACAGCAAAAACCAGGTTAGTTCTTGTCGTCGCCTAAAATTTCTTCGCCTTCCTCAGCAGCATGCTCATGTGCGTGCTTTTGGCATTCAGGGCAGATGCCGCTGAATACGATGTCATGGTGATTCATCTGGTAGCCGGTTACAGCAGCAACCTTCTCATCCATGTCCGGAATGTAATCGAAGTTTTCTACGTTCATAAAAGTACCGCATTCGGTGCATTTGATGTGGTAATGTCTTGCCAAAATATGATCAAAACGATCTGCACCACTAGGAACAGAAACCTTATTCAGCAGTCCGCTTTCAACAAGGCTGTTCAGGTTGCGGTAAACAGTACCCTTGCTAATATCAGGGTACTCCAGAGTGATACGGTCATATACTTCTTCAGCAGTAGGGTGATCCGCTAAAAAACGTACAGCCGCAATTACTAATTGTCTTTGAATAGTATTTCTTTTAGCCATTTTCATCATCCTTTAACGAGATTTGTTTTCAATTAGAATTATACTAGGTTTCTAGAAAAAGTCAAGTGCTTTTATGCCTAAATTACACCTTTTTTACAAAAAAACTTCTAGTTTTTTCTAGAAAGCCACCGACTTATTGAAAGCATATCAAATCTTACTGGACACTACTGGCAAAGTGTCTAAAAAGTTAGGGCATGGTATTTGCCTGCAATCTTCGTTAAAGGATATGTTATCTACAAGCTAAAGCAAAACTCTGAATAATGTTGACTATCTGCACATTCGACTATATAATGAGAGAGCAAAGGCAAAATCAAATTAAAGAAGGTTTCTACTATGGAAAAAATAACACTGGATAAGCTTCCCTTAGGTGAGGAGGCTATTATTGATAAAGTCGGTGGCGAGGGCAGCATTCTGCGTCGTCGTCTGCTCGACATGGGGCTTACTCCCCGCACGCGCGTCATGGTGCGCAAGCGTGCTCCGCTCGGAGATCCGCTGGAAATCTCCCTGCGCGGCTACGAGCTGACGCTGCGTGCTGAGGAAGCCGCCAAAATCACCGTAACGCCGGAGGTGAACGAAGCATGACACTGCATTTCGCCCTCGTCGGCAACCAAAACTGCGGCAAAAGCACGCTGTTCAACTATCTCACCGGCAGCAACCAGCACGTCGGCAACTTTCCCGGCGTAACTGTGCAGAAAAAGGAAGGCACGGTGCTCGCCGTCCCCGACGCCGGCGTTATCGACCTGCCCGGCATCTACTCGCTTTCCCCCTATACCTCGGAGGAAATCGTTACGCGCGACCTGCTTTTATACAACAAGCCGGACGCCATCATCAACGTCATTGACGCAACCAATATCGAGCGCAGCCTCTACCTTTCGCTGCAGCTCATCGAGCTGAACATCCCTATGGTCATCGCCCTCAACATGATGGACGAGCTGACCAGCAGCGGCGGCAGCATCGACATCAAGGCCATGGAGGAATCCCTGACCGTGCCCGTCGTCCCCATCACTGCCAACACAGGCGAGGGCGTGGGCGAGCTGCTGCGCCGCGCCGTCACGGTAGCAGAAAACCAGCTGCTACCTCAGCGTCTGGACTTCTGCAGCGGCCCTGTGCACACCGCCATCCACGGCATTGCGCATCTTATCGAAGCCAAGGTCCGCCGCCAAAGCCTGCCGCTGCGCTTCACCTCCACGAAGCTCATCGAGGGCGACAGCGACTTCGCCCACGCCCTGCAGCTTTCGGAGAACGAACGCGACATCATCGGCCACTTCGTCACCGAGATGGAGGAAAAGCTCAACACCGATAAGGAGGCCGCGCTCGCAGATATGCGCTACGCCTACATCGAGGACCTCTGCGCGCAGACAGTACAAAAGCCCAAGCACACGGAGGCACAGCTGCGCTCCGTAAAAATCGACCACTATCTGACGCATAAATTCTATGCGATTCCGATTTTCATTCTTATCATGGGCCTGGTCTTCTGGCTGACCTTTGACCTCATCGGCGCCTTTTTAAGCGACATCCTCAGCAGCATCATCGACGCTGTCACGACCGCTGCGGACAACGGCCTGACCGAGCTGGATATCGCGCCGCCCATGCATTCGCTGATCATCGACGGCATCTTCTCCGGCGTCGGCGCCGTGCTCTCCTTTTTGCCGACCATCGTCACGCTGTTCTTCTTCCTCTCGATGCTCGAGGACAGCGGCTATATGGCGCGTGTCGCCTTCGTCATGGACAAGCTGCTGCGCAAAATCGGCCTCTCCGGCTCGTCCTTCGTGCCGATGATCATCGGCTTCGGCTGCAGCGTGCCTGCCATCATGGCCTCGCGTACACTCGCCAGTGAGCGTGACCGCAAAATGACCATTATGCTCACGCCGTTCATGAGCTGCAGCGCCAAGCTGCCCATCTACGGCATGTTCATCGCTGCCTTCTTCCCGAAAAGCGGCGGTCTGGTGATGCTCTCGCTCTACCTCATCGGCATCTGCGTAGCCATCATCTCCGGACTTTTGCTCAACAGCTTCGTCTTCCGCGGCAAGCCTGTGCCCTTCGTCATGGAGCTGCCGGCCTACCGCCTGCCCACCGCCCGTAACATCGTCATGCATATGTGGGAAAAGGCCAAGGACTTTCTGCATAAGGCCTTCACGGTCATCTTCATCGTCAGCATCATCGTCTGGTTCTTGCAGAACTTCGACGCCCGCTTTTATATGGTGGATGCTTCGTCCAGCGTTATTGCCACGCTTGGCAAGCTGGCAGCACCGATTTTTGCGCCGCTCGGCTTTGGCAGCTGGCAGGCAGCCACCTCGCTTATCTGCGGCATAACGGCGAAGGAGGTTGTCATCAGCACGCTTTCCGTGCTCGCCGTCGGCAGCGGCGATGCGCCTGACCTGGCGAGCCTGTTCTCGCCGCTGACAGCCTACACCTTCCTCGTGTTCTGCCTGCTCTATCCGCCCTGCGTCGCAGCGCTGGCCACCATCCGCCGCGAGCTGAACTCGGATCGCAGCACGCTCTGCCTCATGGTCTATGAGCTGGCGATAGCCTGGTGCGTCGCCTTCATCGTCAGACACATCGGCCTGGCTCTA
>URVO01000088.1 GCA_900551335.1 uncultured Phascolarctobacterium sp. | reverse complement strand
CTGCGCGATAATCGCACTGCCAATATATGTGCCGACGAATACGACAATCGACAGCACAACAATACGCCAGCCGGTCTTAGCAAAGGCATCGAGGTCTTTGCCGATAGAAACGCCGGCATAAGCCAAAATCGGTGTGCAAAGAGCCACAAAGCCGACATGCTTAACATAGCCGTTGATAATATCGCTGCCGGGCACGCCGGGAATCGTCACGATGCAGCCTAAGGTTACAACCCAGGCAGCGGCCGGAATATTGCCGGGCAGATATTTAGCGCACAGCATACCCACCAAAGCAATCACAGCTAGAATCAGCAGGCCTGGAATAGACTGCATGATATCAGCCTTCGTACCCAAAACATTGGAGAACAAGCTCATAAAGGTGACAATCGCCAGAATGATAATCGTATCTTTAATTTTCATTATGCTTCCTCTCCCTTCTTCGGTTCTTCAGGCTGCACGCCGTATTTAATCTTGTAGAACTTTTTGTACAGCCATTCCGTCATCGGCAGGCCCAGCCATACAGACATATACAGGCCGTCCAGACCGGAAAGCATATTACTTGCCGCACCAAAGGCTGCGAGCTGGTCAGTCATCTCTGGATACATAGCGCACAGGGAGCCGACAGCCGCCGTCATCATGCTGGCAGAGCCAACGCCGGAGGCCATAGCCAGAGCGTAAGGGTGAATCGGCAGAGTGGAAGCAGCAACGCTAGCCATCAGGCCGAAGAAAATCGTACCAAAAACAGTACCGGCGATATAAACGCCCATAACGCCGCGGCCCTCGCTGCTGTCCAGACCAAACTTTTCGCCAATCAGCGCTACGTTCGGCTCACGTGCGATAGAATGCGCTGCGCCAATGGTTTCGCGCTTCAGGCCAAGATAAACAGCCACAGGCACGCCGATAAGCACAGTGCCCAGGTTGCCAAACTCCTGCAGAATCAACGCCGGAGAAGCAGCCAAAATCTTCGGCAGCGTCGGGCCTACGAGCGTACCATAGCGAGCCATGAGCAGCATCAGCGTTACGCCGATAAGACTGCTGGCATCAAGCATTTCCTTTTTGCCAGACAGATTTAAAAACTTAGGTGTAGTCAAGATACCCAAAAGCAGCGCATAGAGCATCGGCAGCAGCACGACGCGGCCAACGCCAAACTTCAGGGTATGGGTGCCAATCAGCTCGGAAACGATGATCAGCGCCAGAATAATGGCATGTAATTTGATATTTTTCATTACATTCCCCTCCTCGTGTTTTTCTATTTTAATTATTTGCCACTAAAATAGCTTTCCAGCTTTGCGATATATTCCTCTTTCGTCAGCAGCGGCTTGAAGTCTGCCAGAATGCTCTTAGCCTCCTGCGCATCATCATAGAGCAGGTCAATCAGCATCATCGCAAAGGCCTTGGCCGGCAGCAGCACTGCGGCTTTAAAATCTACCATATGGAAATCCGGTGTATGCAGCAGGCCGTCATTGCCGCCAATGAACGGATGGATAACAGGCATCAGATGGGAAACGTCGCCCATATCGGTAGAAGCGCTGAAATGGCCTGCGTCCTTGATTTCTACATCAGGATCAGCAAGGCGGGAGTTTGCTACCATCAATTCGTTCATACGCTTATTGCAGGACAGCGGGAACATGCCCGGCAAAGTTTCGATAATCGTCTGCGCGCCGACAGCATCGCCGCCAGCCTTGAGCGCTGCGTCTACGCGCTTATGTGTCGCGTCAATAGCCTCCATGGTCTTCGCACGCACATACAGCTCCAGGCGTACATCATCGGGCACAGAATTGACAAAGTCGCCGCCCTTAGTAATAATCGGGTGCACACGCACAACGTCCTGCTCACGGAAGGTTTCACGCAGAGCGTTGATGCCCATGAGTCCCAGGCAGGCAGCGTTCAGCGCGTTGATGCCTTCATGCGGCGCATCGGCTGCATGTGCAGTTCTGCCAACATAGCGTACAGTTTTGCCCACAAAGCCGTTACTGCTTTCGCCAACAGAAACAGTTGCCTTCGGCATATTCTTGTCTGCATGCATCTGCATTGCCATATCAATATCATCAAAGGCACCCTCATAAATCAGCTCGCCCTTGCCGCTCAGGAAATGCAGCTTGCCGGACTCTACTAATTTTTTGCGGTACTCAATCTCGATATATTCCTCAGCAGGAACGCCGAAGAAAACAACATCGCCAGCCAGCTCGCTCAGCACGCCGGACTGCGTAATGCCGCAGGCAGCAGCAAGCATCGTTGCAATCTGCATATTATGGCCGCAGGCATGAGCAGCGCCTGTTGCCGGATCTGCCTTAGCGCTTGCCGGACAGCCGACTGCGTCCAGCTCGCCCAGCACTGCTGCTGTCGGTCCGGGCTTGCCGCCCTTCGCACGTGCCTTGACGCCGTTGATGGCCAGTCCCGTCTGCGGCTCCAGTCCCAGCTCACGCATAAATTCAGCCACCTTCGCAGAGGTTTTTACCTCCTTGAAGCCCAGCTCCGGTTCATCATTAATACTTGCACAGATAGCTTTAATTTTATCTGCATGCGCGTCGATTGCAGCGCAAACCTTTTGCTTCAAAAGTTCTTTTTCCATAAAATTATGCCTCCATTCCACATGTCTATTCAATACAGACAATAATGAAATATAAATAGTATTAACCTAATTATAGCATAGGCAAAATTAAAGTCAATCAAATGCGGAGATTTTGGGCGTTCAATATTTTTTACACATAGAACTGTCTTCTTTTTTACAAGAAAATGCATTTTTTTATTTACCCCAACGCCCGATTATGTTACAATAAACAAATAGTGCCCTGTATATCCTTACACCTAAACACAATGAGTACACCGCACTAGAACATGTTGACAAAAATATTAAAGAAAGGAGTCTTGACATGTTTGCTCAGATAAAAAAAGACATCGATTCAATTATGCTGCGTGACCCCGCTGCCAAAACAAGACTGGAGGCTGCACTCTGTTATCCGGGCCTGCATGCTATCTGGCTCCATCGTATTGCGCATCATTTTTATTTAAAAGGCTGGGTGCTTGTACCCCGTATGATTAATACCTTTTCCCGTTTCCTCACCGGTATTGATATTCATCCAGGCGCCAAGCTGGGCCCCGGTCTTTTCATTGACCACGGCATGGGCCTTGTCATCGGCGAAACAGCAGAGCTTGGCAGCAATGTCACTCTGTATCAGGGCGTAACGCTTGGCGGCACAGGCAAGGAAAAGGGCAAACGTCATCCGACCATCGGCAACAACGTTGTTGTCTCCAGCGGCGCCAAGGTACTCGGCTCCTTTAAGGTTGGCGACAACTCCAAAATCGGCAGCGGCAGCGTTGTCCTCCATGAGGTTCCGCCTAACTCCGTCGTTGTCGGTATTCCCGGCCGTGTCGTTACCCGTGACGGTGTACGCATTGCGTCCACCTCCGGCGAAAACAGTAATGACCCGGAAAGCATGATTGACCTGAACCATGACCAGCTGCCTGACCCTGTTGCCGATTATGAGGCACTGCTGGCTAAGCACATGGAAGAAATTAATAATCGTCTGATAGAATTAGAAGGAAAAATCAAAGCTGCACAGAATAATAAATAGTAACGAAACACTAAGCATCAAAAAAGAGGTAAGAACTTATGAGCAGAACTATGACTACAGCTGAAGCTATTCAGGAAGCACGCCGCTGTTTAAACTGCGCTCGTCCGCTGTGCCGCACCGGCTGTCCCATTGAAAATAATATTCCCGGCTTCATCCGTGCTCTGAGCGAGGGCAATATCGGCATGGCCTATGAAATTATCTCTGAACGCAGCAACCTGCCTGCTATCTGCGGCCGCGTTTGTCCGCACGAGCGTCAGTGTGAAGCAAAATGCGTTCTTACACACAAAAAATGTGGTATTGAAATCGGCAGTCTGGAAATGTTTATTGCCGACTTCGCTCACCAAAATGATTTAAAGCCGACGCAGCCCTCCAGCAAGCTGCGCGGTAAGGTTGCCGTTATCGGCTCCGGCCCTGCGGGCCTGACGGTCGCAGGCGACCTCGCCAAGATGGACTTTGACGTTACTATTTTTGAAGCACAAAGCGAGCCCGGCGGCGTGCTGCTGTTCGGCATCCCGGAATTCCGTCTGCAAAAGGACGTTGTCCGCCGCGAAATTGCAGAATTACAGCATGTCGGCGTAGAAATCAAAACGCAGCAGCTGGCAGGCGTTGACTTTACTGTCGACGACCTCTTCGCCCAAGGCTACGACGCCATCTTCATGGGCACCGGCACATCCCTGCCGCGTACCCTCGATATCCCCGGCAAGGAGCTGTCCGGCATCATCACCGCAACCTACTTTTTGCGTATGGTTGTGCTCGCTGACGGCGGCAAGCTCGACGCCAGCGAAACGCTGCTGCACACAGGCGACAATGTTGTCGTAGTCGGCGCAGGCAACGTAGCTATGGACGCTGCGCGTACTGCCATCCGCCGCGGCGCTAAAAACGTCACGATAGTTTATCACAAGACGGATGCAGAAATCTCGGCCTTTCCGTCTGAATACGAGGCCGCGGCTGCTGAAGGCGTACAATTCCGCTTTCTGCGCCAGCCTATCGCCTACTTCAACAAAAAGCAGATGCGCGCTGTCAAAAATATCCGCCGCCCTGCTTCCCCGGCTGATGAAACAGAGCTGGCAGGTCTGCTCCTGCAAAACATCACCAAAACGGAAACCGGCGAATTTATTGCTGAAGGTGGTCAGGAGGTGCTCCCCTGCGACTGCGTTATCCTTGCTGTAGGCCAAAAGCCTGCTGCCCGTATTGTTACGTCAACCAAGGGCATTCAGGTAGACCAGCAGGGCTTCGTCATCACCCGCGACCGTCCCTATGGCATGACCACCCGCGCCGGTGTATTCAGCAGCGGCGACGTTGTCCATGGTCCTGCAACTGTCGTCCTCGCCATGAAGGAATCCAAAAAGGTTGCCGCCGGCATTGCGCAATATGTTGATGCCAAAAAGCTCCTTGAGGACTGCACCATGGACGAAACAATTTTATAAAGGCCAACGCTTTCAAGCGGCCAGCAGCAGCTGGCCGCTTTTTTATATGCAAAAAGAGCAGCACATCGCTGTACTGCTCTCTCAAAGCATTTATATTTTAGCCGTTATAGCCGTGCGGATGGCCCTTGTGCCATTTCCATGCCGTGCTGATAACCTCGTCTACTGTGCTATGCTCCGGCACCCAGCCAAGCTCCTCGCGGATTTTGGCAGAAGAAGCAATAAGCACTGCCGGGTCACCTGCGCGACGCTCCTCCTCGACAACGGGGAAGTCCACACCGGTAACCTTTTTCGCGCTGGCAATCATCTCGCGCACGCTGAAGCCGTTCTCGCTGCCCAGATTATAGACGCGGCTTGCTCCGCCGCTCAAAAGATGCTTGAGCGCCAGCACATGTGCCTTCGCCAAATCGCAGACATGGATATAGTCGCGTACACAGGTTCCGTCTGCCGTCGGATAATCTGTACCAAAAATAGACACCTGCTTGCGTACACCCTGCGCTGTTTTTAAAATCAGCGGAATCAGATGACTTTCAGGGCTATGGTCCTCGCCAATATCGCGCGTCGGCGAAGCACCTGCAGCATTGAAATAACGCAAAGCCACATAGCGCATATCATAAGCATGGTCATAATCTGCCAGCATGCCTTCAATCGCCAGCTTCGTGCGGCCATAAACGTTCGTCGGGCACAGACGGCTGGACTCCAGAATAGGCACCTGCTCCGGCTCGCCGTAAACCGCAGCGGTAGAAGAAAACACTATACGGTCTACGCCAGCGCCACGCATAGCCTCCAAAAGATGCAGGCTGCCCTCTACATTGTTGAAATAATACTTCGACGGATTTTCCATCGACTCGCCCACTAAGCTGCTGGCTGCAAAATGAATTACAGCGTCGATTTTGAACTGCTCCATAATGTGCTTGGCAAAGCGTACATCATGAATATCGCCCTCGATAAGCTGCACGTCATCAGGCACAGCCGCCTCATGGCCAGTAGAAAAATTATCATAAACTATCGGCGTGAAGCC
>URVO01000087.1 GCA_900551335.1 uncultured Phascolarctobacterium sp. | reverse complement strand
CCGCCGAGGTTTTGGAGTGCGACTTTAACAACGTTATGGTTTTCGGTGCTGATACCGATGCTTCTCCGTATGACTCCGGCTCCTACGCTTCCAGTACAACCTATATTACCGGTAAGGCCGTTGAGGTTTGTGCGCAGCGTCTGCGCGGCAAAATCTGCCAGCTGGGCGCACGTTTGCTGGAATGCCCTGCCGAGCAGGTTGTGTTCGATGGCAAGGAAGTCCGCGATACTGTTTCTGATAAGGCTGTGACGCTGTTTGATGTTGCAGTAGCTTCGCAGATGAACAACGATATCGCTTTGACGGAAACTGTAGAGCAGAACAGTGTGCTGTCGCCGCCGCCGTTCATGGCTGGCGTAGCTGAGGTGGAAACCGATTTGCTGACCGGCGAAGCACAGGTTGTGAATTTCTACGGCTCTGTTGACTGTGGTACGCCGATTAATCCGCATCTGGCAAAGGTGCAGACTGAGGGCGGTGTGCTGCAGGGCATTGGCATGGCGCTGATGGAGAATGTAACCTATAGTCCGAAGGGACGAGTTTATGAAAACTCCTTCATGCAGTACAAGGTTCCGTGCCGTGAGGATATCGGCCATATCCATATCGACTTTGCCTCCAGCTATGAGGAAAGCGGCCCGTTTGGCGCGAAATCTGTAGGCGAGCTGGTTATCAATACGCCGGCACCGGCGATTGCTGACGCTATTTATCAGGCGACGGGCAAGAGATTCTATACTTTGCCTATTACGCCGGAGAAAATTGCTCTGGGTGAAGACGAATGATTAAATAAAATTTTATAAACAAGTGTGGCGCTCCGCCACATTTGTTTTTTGCAAGCGTTACTCGCAGGTGAGAGTGACGCTGAGATAGAGAGGTCCATTATGAAAGACCAATATAAGCGTAATATAGATTACCTGCGCATCTCCATCACGGACCGCTGCAATCTGCATTGCCGCTATTGTCAGCCGGAGGTGGCGTGCCATGTGTCGCATGAGCAGATTCTGCGCTACGAGGAGCTTTTGCGTATCTGCCGTGCTGCCGTGCGCCTTGGCATCAGCAAATTTAAAATTACCGGCGGCGAGCCGCTGGTGCGCAAGGGCTGCGCTGACTTCATCCGTGAATTGAAGCGCTTAGAGGGCGTGGAGCAGGTGACGCTGACGACAAACGGCACGCTGCTGCCGCAGCTTTTGCCGGAGCTTGCTGCCGCAGGTCTCGACAGCATGAATATCAGCTTGGATACAACTGATGCACAGCAGTACAGAGAACTGACGGGCGGCGATATCGAGACGGTTTTCGCAGGTCTGGAAGCGGTGAGGACGGCAGGCATTCCCTTTAAGCTGAACTGCGTGCCGCTTTCAGGCTTGGGCTTTGAGGGCGTAAGGCAGTTACTGGATTTGGCAGAGGCTTATCAGGCACCGCTACGCTTTATTGAGCTGATGCCGCTGGCCTGCAACGGCAGCTTGCAAGGAATTTCGGGTAGCGCGCTGCGCCAGCTTTGGGAGCAGCACGGACTGCAGGTGACGCGAGATGAGCAGGTGTATGGCAATGGTCCGGCGAGCTATTATCGTTTGAGTGGCTTCAGCGTGCCCATCGGCTTCATCGAGCCGATACATAACCGCTTCTGCGCTGCGTGCAACCGCGTGCGGCTGACCTCGGTAGGCTTTTTGAAAACCTGCCTTTACAGCGCGGAGGGAATTGATTTGGCGGCGCTGCTGCGCAGCGGCGCTGATGACGCAAGACTGGAGCAGGCGCTGCAGCAGACGATATGGCAGAAGCCATGGGGACATAAGTTTGACGTCACTCCTGCGCAGTTTAATATGAGCCAGATTGGCGGCTGAGAGAGAAGGGTTATAATGAGCGATTTTACACATTTTGATGCTGAGGGCAAGGCGATTATGGTAGATGTGAGCGAGAAAAACTCCAATCTGCGTACAGCGGTTGCCATCGGCTC
The DNA here is from genome assembly GCA_900551335.1 of uncultured Phascolarctobacterium sp. Classification (GTDB taxonomy): domain Bacteria; phylum Bacillota; class Negativicutes; order Acidaminococcales; family Acidaminococcaceae; genus Phascolarctobacterium_A. Next base: position 4,084 of record URVO01000087.1, on the reverse strand, counting down.
TATCATGGTGAGCAAGGAAATATATGAAAAAATTGCCGCAGGCACGGTGGCGAAGGGCGATGTTCTGGGCGTGGCGCGCGTAGCAGGCATCATGGCTGCGAAGAAGACCAGCGAGCTGATTCCGCTATGCCATATGCTGCCGCTTACAAGCTGCAAGCTTGATTTTGATTTGCAGCACAGCGATGATGAAATTTACGTTGTCAATGCTGCCTGCACGGTGAAAACCGTGGCGCAGACCGGCGTAGAGATGGAGGCCTTGACTGGCGTAAACATAGCGCTGTTGACAATTTATGATATGTGCAAGGCGATTGATAAGCATATGTCGATACAGCATGTGCATCTGGCCTATAAAAGCGGAGGAAAGAGTGGTGAATTTTCATGGCAGAGCTAAAGGGCATTATTAAGGCGGTGTGCCTGAGCGAAGCGAAGGGCACGGAAAAGCATCCGGTGGCTTCGGTGACGCTGATTGCCAATCATGGTCTTTCGGGCGATGCGCACGCAGGCAATTGGCACCGTCAGGTGAGCCTGCTGAGTGCGGATAAGGTGGACGAGTTCAACGCACGTGGCGGCAAAGCGGAGATTGGCGCTTTTGGCGAGAACATTCTCGTCTCCGGTATTGATTTCAAAAGCCTGCCTGTAGGCAGCATTCTGCGTGCCGGTGAGGTGGTTTTGAAAATGAGTCAGATTGGCAAGGAATGTCACAGTCATTGCCAGATTTTTCACCGCGTGGGCGACTGCATTATGCCGCGTGAGGGCGTGTTCGCAACGGTAGAGCATGGCGGCGAGCTGCACGCCGGTATGGAGCTGACTGTGGAGCCGCCGCCGGTGGACGCTCCGTTGCGTGCCGCCGTTATGACGCTTTCGGACAAGGGCTTCGCCGGAGAGCGCGTGGATACGAGCGGCCCGCGTGCGGCGCAGCTGCTTAGTGAGGCCGGCTACGACGTTGTGGAGCTGGTGCTGCTGCCTGATGCGCAGAAGAAAATTGAGCGTGAGCTTATCCGTCTGGCTGATAGCAGACAGGTGGACTTGATTATTACCACGGGCGGCACAGGCTTTTCCCTGCGTGACGTGACGCCGGAGGCGACCTTGGCGGTGGCAACGCGCACAGCTCCCGGCATAGCCGAAGCGATTCGTGCCGAATCGCTGAAGATTACGCCGCGGGCGATGCTGAGCCGTGGTGCCAGTGTATTGCGCAACAAGACGCTTATCGTCAATCTTCCGGGCAGCACGAAGGCGGTCGAGGAAGGGCTGGCGGTTATTCTGCCGCAGCTGGAGCATGGTTTGCGTATCCTGAAGGGTACGGCCCATGATTGCGCACGCAAATGGGTACGCTGACACTGCTGGACTGGTCGCCGCTATGGATATCGCTGCATACGGCAGTCGCAACGATTATTGTCGTTTTTTTCATCGGCGTACTGCTGGCATGGCAGGTGGAGCGGCTGCACAGCGAAACGGGGAAGATTGTTATAGACGCGGTTATTACGCTGCCGATGGTGCTGCCGCCGACGGTTGCAGGCTTTTTCCTGCTTTACTTCTTTGGAAATAACCGCGTGCTGGGACAGCTAATCTATGAAGTGTTTGGTGTGCGTATAGCGTTCAGCTGGCTGGCGACGGTGCTGGCGGCGGCGTGTTGCTCCTGATGAAGAACGTGAAGGTCTTGACCTTACAACCCATGGTATATTGGAGGCGGCGCAGTCGCTGGGCATGACGGAGTGGCGCATCTTTTGGCGCATCCACCTGCCTAATGCGCTGCCGGGGATAATTGCCGGAGGCCTGCTGGCTTTCGCCCGCGGTCTGGGCGAGTTCGGCGCGACGGCAATGATTGCCGGCAATATCGCCGGACGGACGCGCACGCTGCCGCTGGCGGTGTACAGCGCTGTGGCTGCCGGCGACTGGGAGGCTGCAGGCTGGTATGTGACGGTTATCGTGGCGATTTGCTTAATGGTGGTTATCGGGTTGAACTGGTATCTATATAAAACGAAAAAGGAACAGGAGAAATAATAATGAAGAAGATTTTCTGCTTAGTTTGCTCGTTAATGTTAGTTTTATTTTTAGCAGGCTGTGGTGGCGGCGAAAAGGCTGCGGCACCGCAGCAGACTAAAACACTGCGTCTGGCTGCTGCCGCCAGCATGGAGAAGGTGTTTACGCAAAGGCTGCTTCCATTGTATCAGCAAAAGCATCCTGACGTAAAAATCGAGGGCGTTTATGATGCCAGCGGCAAGCTGCAGGCACAGATTGAAAGCGGTCTGGCGGCTGATGTGTTTATTTCTGCTGCCAACAAGCAGATGAAGGCCTTGTCTGATAAAGGCTACATGGATAAGGAAACTGTGAAGCCGCTGCTGGAGAACAAGCTGGTGCTCATCGTGCCGAAGCAGGGCGCTAACGCAGAAATTCAGGGCTTTGAAAACCTGACTGCTGCCAAGCAGCCGGCGATTGGCGACCCTGCCAGCGTTCCTGCCGGTCAATATTCCAAGGAAGCGCTGACAAAGCTCGGCATTTGGGAGCAGGTAAGCGCAAAGACCAGCCTGGGCACGAACGTAACGCAGGTGCTGAACTGGGTTGCTGAGGGCAGTGCTGATGCAGGTCTTGTTTATGCAACGGACGCAGCCTTGCTTAAGGACAAGGTGCAGGTTGTTGCCGAAGCACCGCAGGGTGCGTTGCAGAAGCCGGTTATTTATCCTATCGGCGTGCTGCAAAAGGCGCCGCAGGCCGCAGCAGCGAAGGAGTTTGCTGCCTTCCTGCAGAGCGATGAGGCAATGAAAATTTTTGAGGAATATGGCTTTGCCAGAGCGAAATGAGGGATGAACTGTGAAGCTGATAAGAACTGAGGACGCAGTAGGCAGTGTTTTGTGTCATGACCTGACGCAGATTATCAAGGGCGTGACGAAGGACGCAGTGTTCCGCAAGGGACATATCGTGCAGCCGGAGGATATTCCCGTGCTGCTTTCGATTGGTAAGGAGCATCTTTACGTGTGGGAGGCAGACGAAAGCATGCTGCACGAAAATGATGCAGCACGGATACTCGTCGACCTGTGCAAGAGCGAGGGCATGAGCGAGTCCGCCGTGAAGGAAGGCAAGATTGAGCTGGCGGCGGCTGTGGATGGCTTGTTCAAGGTTGACAGCAAGCGCCTGCAGCTCGTCAACAGCTTTGGCCAGATGATGATTGCTACACGCCATGGCAACACGCCCGTGCAGAAGGGCGACAAGCTGTGCGGTACGCGCATAATTCCCTTGGTCATTGAAAAGGAAAAAATGCAGCGTGTACAGGAGCTGTGCGGTGCTGAGCCGCTGCTCAAGCTTTTGCCGTATCAAATCAAGCGTGCGGCTGTGCTGGCAACGGGCAGCGAGGTTTTCCACGGACGCATCAAGGATACGTTCACGCCGGTTATTGCAGCGAAGCTGGCAGAGTTTGGCGTGGAGGTTATTCATAAGGAGATTCTCGACGATGCACCGGAGCAGATTACGGCTGCCATCAAGAGCGCGATTGAAGAAAAGGGCGCGGAGCTTGTGCTCTGTACCGGCGGCATGAGCGTCGATCCTGACGACCAGACGCCGCTGGCCATCAAAAACACAGGCGCGAATATTGTTTCCTATGGTGCACCTGTGCTGCCCGGAGCAATGTTCCTGCTCTCCTATTATGGTGAGCAGCAGGTGCCGGTGCTGGGCCTGCCGGGCTGCGTGATGTATGCCAAGCGCACGATTTTTGACCTTGCATTGCCGCGTGTACTGGCACGTGATCCGATTACGGCTGAGGAGCTGGCGGCGCTGGGCGAGGGCGGCCTGTGTCTGAACTGTGATGTTTGCACCTATCCGGCCTGCGGCTTCGGCAAGGGGTGGTAAGCATGGCTTATAAGGCACCTGAGCATTACCATGTCAAGGTCCGCGTTTATAATAACGAGATAGATTTCGGCAAGGGCGTGGCCGAGCTGCTACGCCGCATTGCTGCGACCGGTTCGCTCTCGGCGGCCTATAAGTCGATGGGCATGTCGTCGAGCAAGGCGTGGAAAATATTGCGTCATGCGGAGGCTGACCTTGGCTTTGCGCTGGTGCATGGCAGCACAGGCGGCGCCAGCGGCGGCGGAAC
>URVO01000086.1 GCA_900551335.1 uncultured Phascolarctobacterium sp. | reverse complement strand
CAAAAGAAAATTGCAGGACGTTGCGCCAAAGGCTTGGCAGTATCTTAACGATTTGATGTTTAATTATGGTGGCTTTAGAGATAAAACTGATTTGTCGTTCTCGAATATGCTGAATATATTACATACGCTTGATGGTGTAGACAGCCAGCTGCTGGAGGTGCTTGATGTTTTGCGTGATGTTGAACGCAATCACCGCAATAATTTGGCACACACGATTACCAATATTACGGAAGAATTGCTGAAAAATACGGAACCAAAGTTATCTTCGCAGGAGCTTGTGCAGAAGCTGCGCAAAGCATTCATGCTGATAATGCAGGGCGAGAATGTATATAAACGCAATGTGTATGATGATTTGAATCAGAAGATAGCAGCGAGTCTTGATGAATTCAGACAGATAAAATAAGAGCAACTAACCTGAAGGCTGGTACGCAAGTGCTGGCTTTCAGGTTTTTGCTTGTTGCACTCCTTCTCGCATTAGTTGTATAATATAATAGAAGTAGTGTAAGTTAAGAGGAGATAAACAATGGCGAAATTTGCAGTTAAAACTCTTGAATTTGATAAAGTAAAAAGCATGCTGTCGAGCAAGGCAGCAACCTTTTTAGGCAAGCAGGCAGTAACTGCCTTGAAGATTGAAAACGAATTTGCCAAGGTCAAGGCTCTGCAGGAGGAAACAGCAGAGGCGCTGCGCTTGTTGGACGAGGGCAGACGCTTCCCCTTCGGCGGCGCATATAATATCGTTGCTGATATCAAGCGTGCGGAGCTTGGCAGTGTGCTGGAGCCGGAGGTCTTGATGCACATCCTGACGACGGTGCAGGCCTTTGAGTCGATGAAGGACTTCGTAACAGAAAATGCTGAGCTGGCGCCGAATCTTGCGGCCTACGGCGAACGCCTGACGGTGTTCAGCCGTTTAGAGAAGCAGATTGCCAGCGCGATTGACGAGCATGGCGAGCTGAAGGATACGGCTTCCCCGAAGCTCAACGGCTTGCGCACGGCGATTCAGATTGCCAAGAACCGCGTGAAGGAGAAGCTGGACAGCATTCTGCATGACCCCAACAATCAGAAATATTTTATGGATAATATCGTGACGATGCGCGGCGACCGTTATGTTATCCCTGTCAAGCAGGAGTACAAGATGAACTTCCCCGGCATTGTGCATGACCAGAGCGGCACCGGCGCTACGCTGTTCATCGAGCCGCTGGCGGTGGTGAACCTCAACAATGATATCAAGCGTTATCTTGCGGAGGAGCATGAAGAGGTGGAGCGTATTCTGCGTCAGCTTACGCAGAACGTGGGCGCGGAGGCAGCGCAGCTTTTGGCTTCGCTGAACACCTTCACGACGCTCGATGTTATCTGTGCGAAGGCGCTGCTGGCGCAGGAGCAGCACGCTGTGCGTCCGCTGCTGACGGTGAACGGCGGCGTAGAGATTACGCAGGGACGTCATCCGCTGCTCAATAAGGATACGGTTGTGCCGCTGGATGTGCAGCTGGGCGAAAAGTTTACAATGCTTTTGATTACCGGCCCGAACACCGGCGGTAAGACGGTAGCGCTGAAGGCTGTGGGCATGTTTGCGCTGATGGCTCAGATTGGCCTGTTCATTCCGGCGAGCAGTGCGAAGCTGCCTGTGTTCCGCGCAGTGTATGCGGATATTGGCGATGAGCAGAGCATTGAGCAGAGCCTGTCGACCTTCTCCGCGCATATGACGAATTTAATCAGCATTCTTAATGAGGTGAAGGCCGGCGATTTGGTGCTTATCGACGAAATCTGCGCCGGTACGGACCCGAACGAGGGCGCGGCGCTGGCGATGGCGATGCTGGAGCATTTGCATGAGCAGGGCGTGCTGACGATGGTGACGACGCACTATAGCGAGCTGAAAACCTTTGCTTATGGCCATGAGGGTATGGAGAACGCGAGCGTGGAGTTTGACCCTGTGTCGCTGCGTCCGACGTACCGCCTGCTGATGGGCGTGCCCGGCAGCAGTAATGCGTTTAATATCAGCCGCCGCCTTGGTCTGGCTGAGGATATAATTAAAAATGCAGGCGAGCTGCTGAACCAGGAGCATGTGCATATGGAAAATGTGCTGCAGGAGCTGGACAGCGAGCGTCGTCGCTATGAGAGCGGCAGCAAGGAGATTGAGGACCTGCGCCGCGAGAGCGAGCAGCTGCGTAATGCGCTGGCTTATTCTAAGAGTGAGTTCGAGCGTAAGAAAAACGAGATGCTGCGCAAGGCACGTGAGCAGGCGGACGATATTTACCGCCGCAGCCGCCGCGAGAGCGAGGCTGTGCTCAAGGAGCTGCGCTCGATGAAGGCTGACTTTGATACGAAGCGCCTGGAGCAGGCAGCAGAGGAGGCACGCAAGAAGCTCAACAAGACTCTGAGCGAGGATGCACCGCTGCCGGAGGGCGCACCGCTGTCCGCAAAGACGGCGAAGAAGGGCCTGAATGTTTTTGTGATTTCGCTGGGCAAGAACGGCGTGATTACCGATGTGAAGGGCAACGAGGTTACTGTGCAGGTGGGCATTCTGAAGATGACAGTGCCTGCGGCGAAATGCCTGCTGACGAAGGCGCAGCCTGCGCATACGACTAATGAGCCGAAGAAGCGCAAGGGCTTCAGCAAGAACGCTGCGGCGAATTATGCGCACCAGATGTTTGTGGCGAAGTCCGGCAGTGCGAAGCAGGAGCTGGATGTGCGCGGCATGACGCTGGATGAGGCTATTCCTGTTGTTGATAAAGCGATTGATGATGCGCTGATTGCCGGTATCGGGCAGCTGCGTATTATCCATGGCAAGGGTACTGGTGCTCTGCGTGCCGGTCTGACGGCGTATCTGTCGACGAACCGCTTCGTGAAGAAGCTGGAGACGGCGGCGCTGGAGGCTGGAGGGAGCGGAGCGACCGTAATAGATTTATAAAAATCGTGCATAAGGCACAATTTGATTTTAATTAGATGATATTTGAAAGGAGTATATAAACATGACTAGTATTGCTGCAAAACACGCGAAGGGAAAATCTGCTCAGGACAAAATTTTTGGTGCTAATGCTGCGGCGGTAGCTGCTGCGGCAAAATATGGCAAGGATAACGTGACGAATGCGACTATCGGTGCTATTTTGGACGAGGACGAGCAGCTCGTCTGCCTGCCGACTGTGGAGAAGGTTTTCCGCGGTCTGTCGACTAACGAAATGATTGCTTATGCACCTATCAGCGGCCTGCCGGAATATCTGGACTGCGTGCTGACTGCTGCCTTCGGCAATTCCCGTCCGGAGGGCTATATCGCGGCTGTGGCTACGGCTGGCGGCACCGGTGCTATCCACCATGCTATCTGGAACTATACCGACGTTGGCGAAACCGTGCTGTGCTCTGATTGGTATTGGGGCGCGTATAAGGTGCTGTGCCAGGATATGGGCCGCGACTTTACGACCTACAAGATGCTGGATGCGGAAAACAAGTTTAATCTGCCGGCCTTGGAGGAGAAGGTTAACGAGCTTTTGGCTAAGCAGGACAACCTGCTGTATCTGCTGAATACTCCGGCGCATAATCCGACCGGCTATAGCCTGAGCGAGCAGGATATGGACGGCGTGCTGGCGCTGCTGAAGAAGGCTGCTGTTCCCGGCAAAAATATCGTGCTCTTCCTGGATATCGCTTATATCGACTACGCCGGCGAAAAGGAAGAGGTGCGCAAGATTTTCAAGAAGCTGTCCGGTCTGCCTGCTAACATTCTCTGCATCGTTGGCTACAGCATGTCCAAGGGCTTCACGATGTACGGCCAGCGTACCGGCGCGATGATTGGCGTATCCAGTGATAAGTCTGTTATCGACGAGTTTGTAGCTATCAACCAATACACCAGCCGTGCTACCTGGTCGAACATCAACCGTCCGGCTATGCGTACTCTGGCAACGATTTACAGCGACAAGGAGCTGCTGGAAAAGGTTTGCGCGGAGCGTGACTATTATTACCAGATGATTAAGGCACGTGCTGATTTGTTCACGCAGGAGGCTGCTGAGTGCGGCCTGCCGATGCTGCCTTATGTTGCCGGCTTCTTCCTGTCGATTCCGTCGACGAACCCGGATGCAGTCTGCGACAAGCTGCATGAAGACAATATCTTCGCCGTACCTTTGGCTGCAGGCGTGCGTATCGCTGTCTGCGCTGTGCCGCTGAAGAAGATTAAGGGCATGGCTGCTAAGGTTAATGCTGCGCTGCAGGCTGTGGAAAAATAAAATGCTGAAGCTGAGATTGTCCAATGGACAAGAACGCGAAGTAGCAAAGGGCAGCAATCTGCTGGCGTTGGCGCAGGAGCTGCAGGGCGAATACGCTTCGCCCATCGTGGAGGCTGTTTTTAACGGCGAAGGGATTGATTTACAGCGTCCGCTGCAGACTGACGGCACTGTCAGCTTTATCGAGGTCAACACGCCGGAGGGCATGCGCGTGTATGTGCGCACCTTGCTCTTCATGCTGCTGGCGGCAACGAAGAAGCTGCGCCCTGATGTGCATCTGGAGGTGCGCAATACGCTGGGCAGTGCGCTTTACTGCATCGACAACAGCCAGCAGAAGCTGACCGCCGAGGATATCAAGGCGATTGAAGCATATATGCACGGCATGGTTGAGCGCCGTGAGCCGGTGCAGCTGACGCGTCTGCCGAAGGCAGAGGCGATGGAGCTGGCCTGCGCTATCTGCAGCGAGGACAGCCTGGCGCTGCTCAAGGAGGTGCCGGAGGATACGGTGCTGACGGTGAACACGCTGGACGGCTGGAACGGCTATCTGTTTGGTGCTATGTGTCCTGACGCAGGCTATGTGCCGTACTTTGAGCTGCTGCCTTATGCCGACGGCGTGGTTATCAACTATCCCGATACCGGAAGCTGGACAGTGCTACCGCCGTTCGAGGACAAGGCGAAGCTCAATGCCACCTATCAGGAGGCAGAGGAATGGTCCGCAATGATTCATTGCAACACCATCGGCAAGCTCAACAAGATTATCGAGCTGGGCTATGCGGGGAAGATTATCCAGATTGCCGAGGCGCTGCACGAGAAGAAGCTGGCAGGGATTGCTGACCGTCTGGCGAGCCATAAGGAGCTGCGTCTGGTGCTGATTGCCGGGCCTTCTTCCTCTGGCAAAACGTCGACTGCGCAGCGTCTGAGCATTCAGATGGCGGTCAACGGCCTGCGTCCAATCGCTATTTCTATGGACGATTATTACAAGAACCGCGCTGATTCGCCGCGCAAGGCTGATGGCAGCTATGATTTCGAATGTCTGGAGGCTATCGACCTCGAGCTGTTCAACGAGCATCTGCAGCGTCTGCTGGCAGGCGAGCGCGTGAAGCTGCCCAAGTATAACTTCCGCACCGGCTGCCGTGAGTACCGCGGCAACGAATTGCAGATGCAGGCCAACTCGGTGCTGGTTGTCGAGGGCATTCATGGCTTGAATGAGAAGCTGACGGCGGCGATTCCGGCCGAGAATAAGATGAAAATCTATGTCAGCGCGCTGACACCGATGTCCTTTGATGAATATAACCGCATTCACACGACGGATATGCGCCTTTTGCGCCGCATGGTGCGCGACAGCCAGTTCCGCTCGCATGACGCAGAAAAGACGCTGCTGACATGGCGTGACGTGCGCGAGGGCGAGGAGAAGTATATTTTCCCGTACCAGACGAGTGCTGATATTATTTTCAATACGACGCTGATTTATGAGCTGGCCGTGCTGAAGAAGTACGCCGAGCCGCTGCTTTTGGCTGTGCCGCAGTCCGCAGGCAGAGCGTACACGACGGCGCGCCGTCTGCTGAATATGCTGAGCTTTGTGAAGCCGATTGATGACACAGTTATCCCCAATAATTCGATTCTGCGCGAATTTATTGGCGGCAGCGTGTTTAAGGACGCCTTATAATAAGAAAGAGGAGTTATTGCGTTTTGTTAGTAATAACTCCTCTTATTCTTTGCATTTTTTCTTGTTTTGTGGTAGAATAAACATTGTATTTTCAAAAAATTATTAAGGAGTGAAGCATTTCATGCAAACAACGCAAGCAAAAAATCAGACCGGCGGTATTCTCGGTATGATTGAGCGCATTGGTAACAAAATTCCTGATATCACGATTTTGTTCATTG
>URVO01000085.1 GCA_900551335.1 uncultured Phascolarctobacterium sp. | reverse complement strand
TTGGTTTGATTTTGTGCTGCACAATTATTGGTATTCCCTTTGGCATGCAGCATTTCAAGCTGGCGAAGCTGGCGCTGCTGCCCTTTGGCGCAGAGATTCTGGAGAAATGAAGATAAATTTCATTTCACGTTTTCTTCAAAAGTTTGCCCTTGCTATGTCACAGCAATGTTGTATACTATGAGTGTAGCAAAGATGATGCTACACCCTTCCCATCAAATTCATCATAAACAGCTTTCCTAAGAGAAACAGTCTGCAATATCCCCTGCAGGCTGTTTTCTCTTTTTGGGAAGCTTTTTGCTAATACAGCCCACAGCTCATGCAAAAGTGAACTGCGGGCTTTACTATTCTTAATTTTATGGTGTAAAATAGTTATAGAAATAAAGGAAAGAGGTGGTTATACAATGGACTTATTTTTAGCAGAAGATGTTTTATCTAAAATTTCGTATACGTCTAAATTTAAGCAGAGCCTAAAAACTATTTCTTTGCGTAAAACGCCTTTGCAAGATATATTAGATGATATTGAATTTTACCGGAATGAATTTGCCTTAAAGCTAGTAACTCAAGATAATATAATAGGTTCGAGATTCAAAAGTGAAGATTCGATAATGAGAAAGTATGAAAAGACTTTACGGACAGGTGGCGGTTTTAAGCAATGTTTTAATGACGTATTGGGGTTTAGGCTTCATTTTAAGGAATATCCTGCTGTTTTTCCTAATTATTTTAGAGTAGTAGATTTGAGAAATGGTAAGCAGGTTGATGATGGATATAGAGGTATACATTTATATTATCAACGGGATAGTCATTCATATCCTATAGAGGTTCAGCTTTGGTGTGGTGATGATTATCAGTTTAATATATGGAGTCATAAATGGATATATAAATATATGACTCCAGCAATGGGTAAGCTATTGTATGATTATTACATACATGGAGACATAAAAACTGAGAAGGATTTTCTTAGTAAATTAAATTATTTGAGGAAGTGAAATTATGGGTGATAAGAAAATTTATATTATAGCCAAGGTATTTGACAAACAAGGGTGCTATGCATATCAATGCAAGAATCCTAAGGAATTAATGTATGTTCCAGGAGCGTTGGAGCTGTTAAGAAATGAGGGAGTACAGATAGTTATTTTGGATAATCCAGAGATTTATTCGGAATATGCACCCTACAATTACATTGCTAAGCTTAATGATTTTGTGGAAAAGGTTATCAGCTTAAATCAAGCTGCATAGTCCAGTTAAATTTTTCCTTCAACGCAAGCCCGCAGTTCATGTAAAAGTGAACTGCGGGCTTTTTTGCTGCCTAGCAATAAAATTAACGATTATTTTTTACACTAAATCTTGTAGTGGGGGGAAAAGTTAAGAAGTTCTAAAGCCATTTTCGCGAGGTAGATGTGCTTTTGCGTTTTGGCCTGACGATGTGCTCGGTTTACTTAGCGTGCATATATGGTTAACCAAAAGCGAAAAGAGGTTGACTAATCTTTTTGCGGCATATATAATTAGTAGGTACATGAAATGATGATGGAGGCACTGTTGTGATTAGTATAAAGAATTTAAAGCATTATTATATAGATGCTGATGGCAATGAGGTGAAGGCACTTGACGGCGTGAGCCTTGATATTGAGCAGGGTGAATTTGTAGCGATTATTGGTGCGAACGGCAGCGGCAAGTCGACGCTGGCACGTCATATCAACGCGCTGCTTTTGCCGACGGATGGCGAGGTTCTTGTCGACGGCATGGATACTGCTGACGATGAAAAAATGTGGGATATCCGCCAGCGTGTCGGCATGGTTTTCCAAAACCCGGATAACCAGATTGTCGCAGCGATTGTCGAGGAGGACGTGGCCTTCGGTCCGGAGAATATCGGCGTACCGTGTGAGGAAATCCGTCCGCGCGTAGAGAAGGCGCTGGCAGCCGTGGGCATGATGGAATATGCCAAGCATGCACCGCATCTGCTGAGCGGTGGTCAGAAGCAGCGTGTAGCGATTGCGGGAATTATGGCGCTGGAGCCGGAGTGCATCGTGCTGGACGAGCCGACGGCGATGCTCGATCCGCAGGGCCGCAAGGAGATTGTGGCAACTGTGCGCAAGCTGAACAAAGAGAAAAAGATTACTATTGTTTATATCAGTCACTATATGGTCGAAGCGTTGGCTGCGGACCGTGTTGTCGTTATGGAAAAGGGACATATCCGTTTTCATGGCACGCCGCGTGAGGTGTTCAGCCGCGTGGACGAGCTGGAGCAGCTGGGCCTGGAGGCGCCGCTGGCGGCGAAGGTTGCCAGCGAGCTGCGCAAGAGCGGCGTAAAGCTGCCGCAGGATATTATAACAGATGAGGAGCTGGCGCAGGCATTATGTCAATAAAACTTTCTAATATATATCATACATATTCTAAGGGTACGCCCTTTGAACGCCTGGCGCTCAATAATGTGTCGCTGGATATTGCTAAGGGCGAGATTGTGGCTATCATCGGTCACACGGGCAGCGGCAAATCGACGCTGGTGCAGCATCTGAACGGTCTGCTGAAGCCTGATCAAGGTCAGGCAACGATTGATGACATTGATATCACGGCTAAGGGAGCGCAGGCGAAGGCTGCGCGCCAGCAGGTGGGCATGGTGTTCCAATATCCGGAGCATCAGCTGTTTGCTGAAACTGTATTTGAGGATATTGCCTTTGGTCCGCGCAATAAGGGCGTAGAAGAGGAGGCTGTTGCCAAGCAGGTGCGTGAGGCGATGGAATTCGTCGGCCTTGATTATGACACCTTTGCGCAGCGCTCTCCGTTTCAGCTGAGCGGCGGCCAGATGCGTCGTGTGGCTATTGCCGGCGTGGTAGCGATGAATCCTGATTATCTGGTTCTGGACGAGCCTTCAGCAGGTCTTGATCCGCGCAGCCGTAATGCCGTGTTCAAGGAGATTATGTCGTTGCATAAAAGCCGTGGCATTGCCATCGTGCTTGTAACGCACAGCATGGAGGAGGCCGTGAAGTATGCCGACCGTCTGCTGGTTATCAACGCCGGCAAGGTGCTGTTCGATGGTACTCCGGCAGAGATTTTCAAGGAGCACGCAGCTGAGCTTGTCGAGGTTGGCGTGGACGTACCGCAGGTGTATAAGCTGGCGGATTTGCTGCGTCAAAATGGCGTAGCGCTGCCTGAAAATATTAAAGATGATGTAAGCTTAGTGAAAGCGATTAAGAAAGCAAAGGGGTGGAAATAATGCTGACAGATATAACACTAGGACAATATTTCCCCGGCAGCTCCTTCATCCATAAGCTTGATCCGCGCACGAAGATTTTGGCGACGATTATTTATATTATCGCGATTTTCTTTGCTGATAAGCCGCTGTCCTACGGCATTTTGACAGCGTTTGCCGCAGTTGTCATTCTGATTTCGCGTGTGCCGTGGCTGCTGGTTTTTAAATCCCTGAAGCCTATCTGGATTATCGTTATTTTGACGATACTGATTCATATGTTTACGGCTCCGGGCGAGCATATCGTCTTTACCTGGAAGTTCCTGAGCGTGACTGCTGAGGGCATTGACATGGGCGTGAAGATGGCAGTGCGCTTGATTCTGCTGCTTTTATTCTCGTCTGTGCTGACCTTTACGACCTCACCGATTGTACTGACGGATGGCATCGAAAGCCTGCTGCGTCCGTTTAAGAGCTTGGGCGTGCCTGCGCATGAGCTGGCGATGATGATGACGATTGCGCTGCGCTTTATCCCTACATTATTAGAGGAGACTGACCGCATTATGAAGGCGCAGACCTCGCGTGGCGCGGATTTCTCCAGCGGCAATATTCTGGAGCGTATGAAAAATATGCTGCCGCTGCTGGTGCCGCTGTTCATCAGCGCCTTTCGCCGTGCCGATGAGCTGGCTGTGGCGATGGAGGCACGCTGCTATCGTGGCGGCGAGGGACGCACGCGTATGCATGAGCTGGCTTATGCAGGCCGCGATTATGTGGCTTACGTGCTGGTGGTTTTGCTGGCACTGGGATTGGCGTTTATGCGCTGGGGTAAGCTATGCGGACTATAAAAATAGTTGTGACCTATGATGGCAGCGGCTATCATGGCTTTCAGAAGCAGAAGGATATCCTCACCGTGCAGGGCGTCGTTGAGGAGGTGCTGGCGAAGCTTTGCGGCGAAACCGTAGTGACCGCGGGAAGCGGCCGCACGGACGCCGGCGTGCATGCGCTGGCGCAGACGCTGACCTTTACGACTAACGGGCGTATTCCCTGTGCTAACATGGTGCGTGCAGCAGCAAGCCTGCTGCCGCATGATATTGTGCTTGTCAGCGCTGAGGAGGTCGCAGAGGGCTTTCACGCACGCTTTAGCGCCAGGTGGAAAACATATGAGTATAAGCTTTTGGTGAATGAGCATGACAATCCGTTTATGGTGCGCTATGCGTGGCAGCTGCGTGAGCAGCTGGACGTAAAGGCAATGAATGAGGCTGCGCAGCTGCTTTTGGGCACGCATGATTTCAGCGCCTTTCGCAGTACGGGCAGCGTCGACAGCTCGCCTATCAAGACGATTTATGCAGCGCAGTGGCAGCAGCGCGGCGAAGAGATTATCTTCCGCATCAGCGGCGACGGCTTCTTGTATCACATGGTGCGCAACCTTGTCTGGTCGCTCGTGCAGGTCGGCCTTGGCAGACGCAGCAGCGACGATTTTGCCGCAGAGCTGGCGGCGCAGCGCTGCGAATTTTTAAATGAGCCGGCGCCGGCTCAGGGACTTTATTTGGCGCAGGTAGGGTATAACGAGTATCCGTTGGCGTGATTTAAGCTCATAGAATACAATTACAGGTGTAATTTGTAAATTTTTTACATTCTTACGCAAAAATCGCTTGACTTTAATCTTGCATTTGCGTATAATATATCTACGTGATTTTCCGCTTGATTTCACTAGCCCCGAAATACGGTGAGAAGATCGCAACGAACTGTATCTATTGGAAAATATCTAGGAGGGACATAAGCGATGAAATCTTTTATGGCTAATCCGTCTAACATCGAACGCAAATGGTTCGTTGTTGACGCAGCTGATAAAACTCTGGGCCGCCTGGCTGCAGAGGTTGCAAAAGTCCTGCGCGGTAAACACAAACCGACCTTTACCCCGCATATGGACACCGGTGATCACGTAATCATTATCAATGCAGATAAGGTTGTTCTGACCGGCAAAAAACTGACTCAAAAAATCTATTTCCGTCATTCCGGTTACCTCGGTGGCGACAGCTATGTAAAAGCTGGCGACATGCTGAAAAATAACCCTGTAAGAATGGTAGAGCTCGCTGTTAAAGGCATGATTCCGCACAACAGCCTCGGTGCTCAAACTTTCTCCAAGCTTCATGTATATGCTGGCAGCGAACATCCGCATGCAGCTCAAAAGCCTGAAGTAATGGAAATCAACGTTAAATAATATCCGGGAGGGAACATATAAATGGCAGTAGTTACTTATAACGCAACTGGTCGTCGTAAATCTTCTGTTGCTCGCGTTCGCCTGGTTCCGGGTGAAGGCAACATCGTAATCAACGATCGTGAATTGAATCAATATTTCGGTCTGAAAACCTTAGAGCTGATTGTTAACCAACCGCTCGAAATCACCGAAACCAAAGGCAAATATGACGTACTCGTTAACGTAAACGGCGGCGGCATTTCCGGCCAAGCTGGTGCTATCCGTCACGGCATTGCTCGCGCTCTGCTGAAGGTTGACGCTGAATTCCGTCCTGCTCTGAAAAAAGCAGGCTTCCTGACTCGCGATCCGCGCGAAAAAGAACGTCGTAAATACGGCTTGAAGAAAGCTCGTAAAGCTAGCCAGTTCTCCAAACGTTAATTTTTGGATTTACTGTCCAGCACCAATCACAAACACAAATCGCACAAATTACTCCGCAGCTGTTTGGCTGCGGAGTTTTTGTATCTGAGTATAGGAAAACTTGGGAAAAACGTAGGTTTTATGGTACAATATAAGTAAAGAGAATCTATTGGAAAAATATTACGACTTGCAGAAAGGAAAATTATCATGGGAACATATTTGAACGTGGATACAAGCTCTTTTGAGAGCTTACGAAATACTGAGTATATTGATAAGTCTATGCTGATTTCCTATTTTAATTCCTGTCTTGATACGACTAA
>URVO01000084.1 GCA_900551335.1 uncultured Phascolarctobacterium sp. | reverse complement strand
GTGCTCTGCGCAGCCTGCTGCGCGAAACGATGGAGGCGCATGGGTTTACTGGGATTGAGATGGAGTGGTGGCACTTTGAGTATGAAGGGATTAGTAAATATCAAAAATTAAATGTTAAATTATGAGGTGATTAACATGAACGTATACGATAACGCAAACGAACTGGCTAAAGCAATGCGCGAAAGCCATGAGTTCAAAAAACTGAAGGAAGCAGCTGCTGTTCTGGCGAAGGACACAGATGCGAAAAAAATGGTTAACGACTATCTGCAAACAGCACAAGAGGTTGAATTTGCTAAGCATCAGGGCAAGGAGCCGGACAAGGCTGCTGTAGAAAAATTTGAGCAGCTGCAGAAGCTCTTAAGCTTAAATGCTGACGCTATGCAATATCTGAATGCTTTTATGCGTTTCCAGATGATGCTGATGGACGTTACCAACTCCATTCAGGACGTTGTTAAAGAAGCAATGGGAGACAAATAATGGCGCTGCAGGATATTTTTGCAGGCTGCACGCAAAGACCTTTGCTGCTTGCTGAACCGATGACGAAGCACACCTCCTTTCATATCGGCGGTCCTGCCGAGCTGATGGCGCAGCCGCAGAGTGAGGCAGAGCTGCAAAGCCTGCTGCTGAAGGCAGCGGAGGCTGCTGTGCCGGTGACGCTCGTCGGCAACGGCTCTAATCTGCTGGTGCGCGATAAGGGCATACGCGGCCTGGTTATCAAGCTGGGCAGCATGCTGCGCGACATAAAGGTGAGCGGCAATGTGCTGACCTTTGGCAGTGGCGTTTCGCTGGCGCAGGCCTCGAAGAAGGCTGCGGAGCTGGGCTTGAGCGGCATGGAGTTCGCTGTGGGCATTCCCGGCAGCATTGGCGGCGCAGTTTATATGAACGCCGGTGCTTATGACGGCGAGATGTCCAAGGTTGTTAAAAGCGTGCGCGTTATGGACGCTGCAGGCGAGGTGAGCGAGCTGTCTGCTAGCGAGCTGGACTTTGGCTATCGTCATAGTGCGCTGCAGGGCAGCGGCAAAATCGTTACGAGCGTAACGCTGGAGCTGGCTGCCGGCGACAAGCAGGCTATTGCCGAGAAGATGGCCGATTTCAGCAACCGCCGTATCACCAAGCAGCCGCTGGAGCTGCCGAGTGCAGGCAGTATGTTCAAGCGTCCGCCGGGATATTTTGCCGGTACGCTGATTGACCAGACAGGACTCAAGGGCTATACTGTCGGCGGTGCGCAGGTTTCGACTAAGCACGCAGGCTTTGTGGTCAACATTGGCGGCGCTACGGCAGCTGATGTGCTGCAGCTTATCAGCGATGTGCAGGCGAAGGTTTTTGCTGCGCACGGCGTGCATTTGGAGCCTGAGGTTTTAGTTTTAGGTGAAAAATAGACAGCCTTGGGCGCACCGTTTTTGCCGACGGCAGGCGCTAAGCTGTCTTGATTAACAGGAGAAATATTTGCTTTGGAAAATAAAGACTTATTAACTGAGCAAGAGCTGCACGAGCTGGGGCTGCAGGCTCTGACTCCCTGGCTGGAGCAGCACAATTTTAAGATTGACTATATGCAGACGGATATGAATACCGTGCCGCACATCTTCGCTCTCAGCGGCAAAATCCTTACGGTTATTGTTGCTGCGACGGCGATGTATCCGCATAAGGGCGTTGTGGGCGAGGCTGATAAGGCCTACGCTATGCGTGTTGCTACGCAGCTAGGAGCTCTGTGTGCGACGGCTTCTATCGGTCTGGTGAACGTGGACGGTCTGCCTGATGACAAAAAGCTCATGGGTACGCCGCTGCGTACTGGTCATTACAAGGCTGATTTCAGTGGCTTGGAGTATATCCATTACACTGATAATGCACTGTGAGGAAGAATTATGGATTTGTTAACAGTAAATCAGGATAAATGCCTGCGCTGCGGTATCTGCGTGGAGTGCTGTCCCTCGTGCATCCTGTCGATGGGCGAGAACGGTCCGGAATGCAATTTTGACCGTGGCTGCATGAGCTGTGGTCAATGCGTTGCTATCTGCCCGGTGGGAGCGCTGGACAACAAATATACGCCGCTGGAAAAGCAGCGTCCGGTTACGATGCCTGTGCTCGACAGCGCGACTGCCTACGAATTTTTGCGTATGCGCCGCAGTGTGCGCAACTTCAAGCCGCAGCCGCCGACGGATGAGGAAATCACCAGGCTGCTGGATATTGCGCGTTATGCGCCGACGGCAGGCAATTCGCAGGGTATGTATTATATCGTTATCCGCGATGCTGAGAAAATCAAGGCGATTGCCGATGCCGTTGCCGACTGGATGGAGGCTGAGGTGGAGGCAGGCACGGAGAACAAGCGTTATTTTATGACGGTTCTGCGTGCTTATCGCGAGCGTGGTCAGGATATCATCGCCCGTCATGCGCCATGCCTGATTTTTGCGCTGGCACGCCGCCTGAATATCACCGGTGTGAGCAATGCAGAGCAAAGCTGGGCTTATGCGGAGCTGTTTGCCCCGACTATCGGTCTGGGCACAACGATTGCCGGCTTTATTCAGTCCTGTGGCATTGCCGGCTATCAGCCGCTGCTGGACCTGATTGAGGTTCCGCCGAAGCATAAGGTTGTCGGCACGCTCATGGTCGGCTACCCCAAATATAAATATCAAAGAATGCCTGAACGCCAGCATCTTAAAGTGGAGTTCAGATAAAAAAATTCCTCTCTGCCGCTTAGAGCGATAGAGAGGATATTTTTTACTGTTCTCCGGCCTTTTGCCACATATACCATACGGCAAGCGAGCGCCAGGGGCGCCAGGCTTCGGTTAATTTGTTGATGACACCGCGCTTGGGGATTTCCTTGAGACCAAGCATTTTTTGCAGCTCCTTCTTGAAGATGAAGTCGGCGCTGGGAATGACGTCTGTGCGGCAGAGCGCCAGCAGCAGAAACATTTCAATCGTCCATTGGCCGAGGCCGCGTACCTGCAGCAGCTGCTTGGAAATCTGGCTGTCGGTCATGTCGGCAAATTTCTTCATGTCAATTTTGCCGCTGTCGATGGCTTCAGCAAAGCCGCGCAGATAATCAATCTTCTGCTCTACAAGGCCGATGGCCAGCAGCTTTTCCGTGGGCACGGCAAGCACTGCCTGCGGCGTAATCGGCTTGCCTGTCAAGCCTTCCAGCTTCTGTACAAGCTGTTGGCTGACGTCAGGCGGCAGCTGCTGGGCAATGATGCCCGTGAGTAGAATCGTAAAGTACTGCTCCTCATGCTTGGGTGTTAAGGGGCAGGGGGAATATCGCTCAACTAATGGAGCCAGCTCGGGAACGTTTTCACGCAGATAGCGGTCACCAGCGGACCAATCTGGGGTTTGGTACATAAGCATCCTCCTCGTATTTTTCTTGATACTATTATATTACAAAATATAGTAATATACAAATAAAAAACGTCAGCCTCTGTTTTTCATCAGAAGCTGACGCTTTATTTTTTTAATCCCAGCGCTTCAGCATGTCCTCAATAATTTCTTTATTGGTCTTGCGACGCTTTTTTTCGTAGTTGCGGAAGTTGTTGTCACGGTGGTCCGTAGAGTAATCAGCGTAGTCGAAGTCATCGTAGCTGCGCTCATAGCTGCGGTTGTAGTCGCCGTGGCCATCGTCCGCGTACTGGATAGGTGTATATGCGTAATATGTGTACATTACTGGTAATTGTGCTCCTTCACATGGTCGGAGTGGAGCAGAGCCTCGCTCTTCTCACCCAGCGGCTTCTCTAAGAATTCCTTGTAGAGCGCCCGTACGTCAGGGTTGAGGTGGGACTGGCGCAGAGGACGCTCGCTGTCGAGAGCATAAAGCTTGCTGCCCAGCTCTGCGGCACGCTCCTCGCCGTCGTGGATAGGCTGACCGCCGCCGCCAACGCAGCCGCCGGGGCAGGCCATAACCTCAACGAAGTCATATTGCACTCTGCCGGCCTTGAGGTCCTCCAGCAGCTTGCCTGCATTGCCCAGACCGCTGACGGTGCAGGTGCGCAGTACGGTGCCGCCAATCTTGAAGGTGCGGACCTTGCGGCCTGCTTCGTCGCCTTCGCCGCGCACGTCAACAAAAGCATCCATGGGAGCCTCCTTGCCTTCGACAACCTTATAGGCTGTACGCAGTGCTGCCTCCATTACGCCGCCGGTAGCGCCGAAGATAACGCCGGCACCGGTGCTTTGGCCCAGCGGATTATCAAAGGGCTGCTCATCAAGATAAGCAGGGTTGATATGCTCAGCACGCAGCAGGCGGATAAGCTCGCGGGTGGTGAGCACGATGTCTACATCATGAGTGCCGCTGCTGCGCATGGAGAAGAGCGCTGCTTCACGTTTCTTGGAAACGCAGGGCATGATGGAGATAGAGCAGATTTCCTTCGGCTTGAGGCCTTTTTGCTGTGCAAAGAAGGATTTAGTCAGCGCACCAAAAATTTGCTGCGGAGATTTTGTGGTAGAAAGATTCGGTACGAAGTACGGATATTTTTTGTTCACATAGCTTACCCAGCCTGGGCAGCAGGAGGTGAACATCGGCCAGCTGTGGTCCTGTGGATTAGCAAGATGCTCTAAGAGCTCGGTGCCTTCCTCCATGATGGTTACGTCAGCAGCATAGCAGGTGTCGAAAACATAGTCAAAGCCGACACGCTTGAGGGCTGCTACGAGGCGGCCTTCAGTTGCCTGCTCCGGCGTAAGGTTGAAGGCTTCAGCCCATGCGGTACGTACTGCAGGAGCAACCTGTACAACAGTAACCTTGCTTGTGTCTGCGAGTGCTTCATAAATTTTCGGCACATCGTTGCGCTCCTTGAGTGCGCCAACAGGGCAGTGGGTGATGCACTGGCCGCAGAGGCTGCAGTCGCTGTCCTCGATGGTGACGTTGCCGGCAACATCGACAGTGGTGCGGGAGCCGGTGTTCTGTACGTCCCAGATATGCAGCTTTTGTACCTTGTCGCAGATTTGTACGCAGCGCATGCATTTGATGCATTTCTTGGAATCACGAATCAGCGGGAAGTCCTGGTTCCACGGCATATCGACAACATCGCGCTCATAGGGGATGTCATAAATGCCGAGGTCGTTAGCGAGCTTCTGCAGGCTGCAGTTGCCGCTGCGGACGCAGGTTGCGCACAGGCAGTCATGCTGAGAAAGAATCAGCTCGACGTTGGTGCGGCGCACGCTGCGTGCCTTGGGGGAATTGGTGTAGACAACAAGGTCCTCCTGTACCGGCGTGGTGCAGGCCGTAACAACACGGTTCTGGCCTTGGATTTCTACAACGCAGACCTTGCAGGCGCTGATTTCGTTAATATCTTTTAAATAACACAGACGGGGAATGTCTATACCCACGGTGGCAGCAGCCTGCATGATAGTTGTGCCTTGGGGGACAGAAACTTTTTGTCCGTCGATAGTCAGGTTTACCATTACCATTTTAAAGTTCTGCCTCCTTTCAGTGTGCTAAAGCCAAATTTGTCGCAGCGCAGGCAGCGTCCTGCTTCCTGGCAGGCCTCCTGCTCAGTCATGCTGCATTCGATATGCTCGAAGTTTTGCTTACGCTTGCCAGATTCGGTTTCGTGCATCTGGATACGGCCGCAGGGGCGTTTATCATCAATGGAAGGATCAGGGATAACAACATCGCAGGAAATAGTATGGTTATAGCCAAGATATTCGTCGATGTTGGCAGCGGCAACCTTGCCTGCTGCAATAGCGCGGATAACGGTAGCAGGACCAGTTACGCAGTCGCCGCCGGCGAAAACGCCTTCGTTATTGGCCAGCTCGCTGCTGGAAAGAGCAGAGATGGTGCCGCGTTTGATTTTGATGCCGGCCTCCTCGAAGGGGCGCAGCTCAATGCCTTGGCCGATAGCAACAACGATAACATCACAGGGGATGCGCTGCAGCTCAACGTCAGCGTGAATCGGACGCGCACGTCCCCACGCATCAATAGGACCAATGATTTGCGGCTCAACCCAGAGTGCAGCTACATTGCTGTTTTCGTCAGCTTCGATATGATGCGGCGATTTCAGACCGTACAGCTCTGCGCCCTCGGCAACTGCACCCTCGATTTCCTCGGGCAGGGCAGTCATGTCGTCCTGACGACGACGGTAAGCGATGATGACCTTCTTGGCACCAAGGCGGATGGAGCTGCGGGTGCAGTCCATAGCT
>URVO01000083.1 GCA_900551335.1 uncultured Phascolarctobacterium sp. | reverse complement strand
GCGTGTGGGTGGTTGATGATTATGCGCATCATCCGACGGAAATCGGCGTAACGCTGAAGGCTGCGCGTCAGACGAAGCCGGCAAGACTTCTGTGCGTATTCCAGCCACACCGCTACACTCGTACCAAGCTGCTGTTTGATGAGTTCTGCCAATGCTTTAAGGATTGCGACGAGCTGATTATCACGGATATCTACGCGGCAAGCGAGGACCCGATCCCCGGCGTAAGCAGCATGCATCTGGCGGAGGGCATCAAGGCCGCAACCGGACAGGATGTCAAGTACATCGGCAGACTGACCAAGGCTGAGGAATATCTTGAGGGGATTGTCAGCGAGGGTGATCTGGTTATGACCATCGGCGCTGGTGATGTATTTAAAATTGGCGAAGAATTAGTTAGAGAATTGGAGCGAAATAAAAATGAATAAACAGGATGTAGTAGCAGTTGTTCTGGGCGGCCCTTCTTCTGAAGCCGAGATTTCCCGTGTAACCGGTGGCGCTATTGCCGGCGCTCTGCGTGAAAAGGGCTATAATGCTAAGGAGCTGGAGCTTGACCCGGCCAACCTGATCAATGATTTGCGTGCAATGGATGCGAAGGTTGTCTTCAACGCTGTACATGGAATGTACGGCGAGGACGGCCGCCTGCAGAGCATCCTCGAGGCTGCCGGAATGCCGTATACTGGCTGCGGCGTGCTGGCAAGCGCTGTATCTATGGATAAATCTGCTACCAAGCGTTATCTGCAGTCCGCAGGCATTCCTACTGCTCCCTGCATGATTATCAACAAGCAGGATGCAGGTGATTTAAATGCTTTGGCTGACAAAATCGTGGCCGAGTTTGGGCTGCCGGTGGTTATCAAGGCAGCAACGCAGGGCTCCAGCATCGGCGTAACCATTCCGAAGACTGCGGAGGAGGTTGTGCCTGCACTGGAGGATTCCTTCAAGTATTCGCAAAACGTACTCGCAGAAAAGTGCATCCATGGCAAGGAGCTGACCATCTCCATGATGGAGGAGGACGGCGAGCCGAAGGCACTGCCTGTTATCTGGATTGCGCCGCACTCCGGTGCCTACGATTTCCATTCCAAATATACCAAGGGTGCGACAGATTATCACTGCCCGGCTCCGTTCGATGAAGCAACCACCGCTTATATCCAGGGCGTTGCCAAGGATACCTATAAGCTGCTGGGTCTGTCCGGCGTAGCACGCGTGGACGCTATCCTCGGCGAGGACGGCGTAGCCTATGTGCTCGAGGCCAACACTGTCCCTGGCATGACGGCGACGAGCCTCGTGCCGAAGGCTGCCGCTGCTGTGGGCATTTCCTTCCCGGAGCTGTGCGAAAAGATTCTGCTCAGCGCACACAAATAATTTCTAGTCAGTAACCATCAAAGGAGGTGCGGCGCGTGAACGATGAACAATGGTCAATCAAGACAAGGCTTAGGCGTGCGCGCAGAAGGAAGCGTTTGCGTTTGCTGTGCCTGCTTGTCATGATAGGGCTCGTCTCCTATGGCAGCGTGAAGGGCTGGGAGTATATCCACAGTCCGCAGTTTGCCTTCGGCAGAGTGGAGCTGCACGGCACCAATCTGCTGACCGAAAAGGACATCATTGCCCTTGGCGGCAGCACCGAGCCTTTGAATTTGTTTAATTACAGCTTCTCCCGTCTTGGCGACGGGTTGAAGCACGATGTACGCTTCAAAACGACCGAGGCGCATTACCGCTTTCCCGATACCGTCGTCGTGACGGTGGAGGAGCGCGAGCCTGCGCTGTACGTTGCCAACTCCTATCACAGCTATCTGAAGCTGGATTACAGCGGCCTCGTGCTGAACGTGACGACCGGCATTCCTGATGCCAAGGCGCCGGTGCTCGTCGGTGCGCTGTGCGGCAACGGTTATATTGGTGATACGATTACTAATCAATGCGTGCTGAACATTTTAAGCTTTCTCAAGCAGCTGACTCCCGAGGCGCGTGAGCGTATCGGTGAGATAGCTATTGATGATCGTCAGCAGGTCAAGCTGCGCCTGATAGGAAGCTTTCCTATCCTGCTGGGCGCGGTGAGCGAACTGCCGGAGAAGGCTCCCTTATATATGACGGTCTTTGATGAGATAAAAGATAAGAATATCCAAGCTGAATATATTGACTTGACATTTGCTAAACCGTACATTAAGCTTTTGCCGAAGCAGGCTGAGTAAGGCTTTGCCATACAGCGGCCTAGACGGTCTTATTTAATAGAGGGTGAAATAATGAAAGAAATATTTACAATGGATATCAAGGGTAAGCTGCTTATAGCTGTTGTATTTGTGGTGTTGGGCTTTATGCTTTCCGTACAATATAAAACTACGGAAAGGCAAAGGACAGTGCGCATGGACAGGGTTGAGGATTTGTCCGAGCGCTTGAAGGTTATGGAGGCAGAGAACAAGCAGCTGATGGAGCAGCTGGACAAGTTCCGCAGCGGTGCTATCAGCTCTCCTGCCGATGACAAAATGCAGATTCTCGCAGGCTCTACAGAGGTTGAAGGGCAGGGCATTGAAGTAGTTTTGGATGACAGTAATATCGCTAAAAAGGAGAACGAGAATCCGAACCTGTATATCCTCCATGATGAGGATTTGCTGCGCGTGCTCAACGAGCTGCGTGCGGCCGGAGCAGAGGCCATTTCGCTTAATGATCAGCGTATTGTGGCCATGAGCGAGGTTCGCTGTGCAGGCCCGACGATTTCTGTCAACAATGTGCGCAGTGCGCCGCCGTATGTTATCAAGGCTATCGGTGCACCGAAAACCTTGACCAGCGCTTTGCGTCTGCGTGGCGGCGTGGCGGAAACCTTTGAGTTCTGGGGTATTCAGGTAAAAATTAAGACGGTGGAGAATTTGAAGATACCGGCGCTTAAGGCACCGCGTACCTTTGAATATGCCAAGGTTGTTGAAGGCGGGGAGGCAGCAAAATGATTTATTATGCAATCGTTGGTCTGTTCATCGGCTTTGCGGCCGGAGCCTACTGTCCCTTCAGCGTGCCGCCGCAATATGCACGTCTGCTGGCTGTGGCCGTTATGGCCGGCCTTGATGCAGTGCTGGGCGGTGTGCGTGCTTCAATGGAGGGCAACTATGATACAGAGGTCTTTATTTCGGGCTTCTTTATCAACGGCATTCTGGCAGCCTTTTTGTGCTATGCCGGCAATCTTATCGGTATTGATTTATACTTAGTAGCAATCCTGATTTTTGGTATGCGTATCTTCCAGAATCTTGCTATCATCCGTCGTTTATATATGGGCAAATAAGGTTATGCTTATACTGGCAGCATCAGCAAAGTGTCTTAACCCTGGTTAAGAAAATATTTCCAACATTTTAGCAGGAGAAATCAGCTGTGTGTTGAACTTTATAAGAAGGATAATTTACCAATTTGATACCCAAGGTTAAGGGGGACTAAAATATGTTTGATGATGTTGAAACTACCTATGACAAACAACTAGCCAATATCAAGGTAATCGGTGTCGGCGGCGGCGGCAATAACGCTGTCAATCGCATGATTTCCGCCGAGGTGCGTGGCGTGGAATTTATTGCTGTGAACTGTGATGCACAGGCACTGATGCTTTCGAAGGCTGAAACAAAGATCCAGATTGGCGAAAAGCTGACTAAGGGCCTTGGCGCCGGTGCTAATCCCGAGATTGGTGAGAAGGCTGCTGAGGAAACTCGTGACCAGATTATCGAAGCACTCAAGGGTGCAGATATGGTCTTTGTCACCGCCGGTATGGGCGGCGGCACTGGTACAGGTGCAGCGCATGTTGTAGCAGAATGTGCCAAAGAGGTTGGCGCACTGACCGTCGGCGTTGTTACCAAGCCGTTTATGTTTGAAGGCCGTCGTCGTCTGAACCAAGCAGAGCAGGGTATTGTCAACCTGAAGGAAAAGGTTGATACCCTGATTACGATTCCGAATGACCGCTTGCTGCAGGTTATTGACCGCCGTACATCTATGCTTGATGCCTTCCGCATTGCCGATGATGTGCTGCGTCAAGGCGTGCAGGGTATTTCCGATCTGATCGGCGTACCTGGCCTGATCAATGCGGACTTTGCTGACGTGAAGACCATTATGTCCAACGCCGGCAGTGCGCTTATGGGTATTGGTACAGCGAAGGGCGAGGGCGGTGCGAAGGCTGCGGCTGAGGCTGCAATCAAGAGCCCGCTGCTCGAGGCATCCATCAACGGTGCGCAGGGCGTGCTGTTTAACATCACCGGCGGCAAGGAGCTGTCCTTGTTCGACGTTACCGAGGCTTCTAATATTATTACTGAAGCTGTTGACCAGAATGCGAACATCATCTTTGGTGCGGTTATCGACGAAAACCTCAATGATGAAATCCGCGTAACTGTGATTGCTACCGGCTTTGAAAAGAAACCGGCTCCGGCAAAGCAGGCTTATCCGAGCTATCCGTCTAACAACGGCGGTGCGCAGCCGCAGCGTCCGGCTGAGGGCGAAAAGACGGGTATCTTTAACCGTTTCGGCAGCAAGTCTGCGGAAGGCTCTAACGAGATTCCGCCATGGCTGCGTCACTAAGACGGCGTAAAGAGGAGGCAACAGTATGAAGTGTCCATTTTGTTCCTACCGTGACAGCCGTGTAGTCGACAGCCGTGCCGTGGAGGATGGTTCCTCTATCCGCCGACGCCGCGAATGTCCGCAGTGCGGCAAGCGCTTCACTACTTATGAAAAGTATGAGGAAACGCCGCTGGTTGTCAGCAAGAAGGATGGACGCAGAGAGCTGTTTGATGCCAAAAAGCTTTTGTCTGGCTTGCTGAAGGCGTTTGAAAAGCGTCCTGTTCCCTATGAAAAGATTCAGTCGATTGCCGAGAGCATTGAACGCGAGCTGCGTATGAACAGCGACTCGGAGGTGCCGAGTGCGCAGATTGGTGAGCTGGTTATGCAGCATCTGGAGCTGACAGACCAGATTGCCTATGTCCGCTTTGCGTCCGTGTACAGACAGTTTGCTGATGTGAAGAATTTCATGCAGGAGCTGGAGCGTATTATGGGCAAGAACAAGACCGAGGAAAAATAACAAACGAAATTGAAGCTTAGAAGTGCATTGGTATGCTTTTGTTGCGTGAGCGACAGAGTGTGCTGATGCACTTTTTTTATTTTAAAAGTCGCAGAAAAAATTTCTTTGCTTACATATATTTTGTTTAGGAATTATTGCATTGTGGGTTGTTGCGCCAGGAAGGTTTGTTAAAAAGTAAATATAGTTGCGCTATAAGATTTATTTTACTAAGCACTAGGCTAGTACGTTACGTGATAACGTCGGCCTGGTGCTTTTTTCATTAGTACGCAAGCGTTGGCATTGCGCCCCGCAGGGGCGCGCAAGCAAAGGTGTTCGATGCACCTTTGCTTGACTGGGGGGGGACAACGTGGTACACTTATTATGTTATTAAAAGTAATTGAATTTATAATTGAATTCACACGGAAGAAACTTTCAATATTATCATAAAGAGAGGACGCAGGTGAGCGTATGGTTAACGAGCAGGCGAAAAGAATTGGCGAGCGCATTAAGCAGATTCGTATGCAAAAAAATCTGCCGCAGGCGGTGGTTGCTGGCAGCATGGGAGTGAGTCAGTCGCTGCTGAGCAGTATAGAGAGCGGTCGCTGCAGCACGACGGTGGATAATCTGATTAAGCTGCATGAGATTTTGGATTGTCCGGTGCGCGATTTCTTTGTGGATATTGATGGCGCGTATGCGCCGGAGCTGCCGCAGGGGTGCTTTTCGTTGGAGGAGCTGGCGGGGGCGCTGGCGAGCTTGCGGGGGAAATGAGAGGCTCCCCTTGGGGGGAGCTGTCACCGCAGGTGACTGAGAGGGGTGCCATTAAGGAGAGAGAGGTTCACTGATTTGATAGACATACATTCCCATATAATTCCCGCAGTCGACGATGGCTGCAAGGATGAGGCGATGGCCCTGGCGATGCTGCGCAAGGCGGCAGCGAGCGGCACGCGTGCAATTTTTGCGACGAGCCACGTGCTCAGCGCAGGCGAGCATCCTAGCTGGGAGCAGCTGCAGGCAGGCGTAGAGTGGCTGCGCGGTGCTTGCAGGGAGAACAAGATAGATTTACAGATTTACAGCGGCACGGAGGTCTTTATGGACTGGGAGCTGCTGGATGAATTAGCAGTAAACGGCAGCTATTGCCTGAACGGTGAAGCGTTTGGCAAGCAGGCCGTGACCTATATGCTGGTGGAATTGCCGATGCA
>URVO01000082.1 GCA_900551335.1 uncultured Phascolarctobacterium sp. | reverse complement strand
CTCCGCCTGCAAATCGCGCAGCGCCAGATAGGCATGGTTTTCATAGGGCAACGTCTTGCGGATAT
The DNA here is from genome assembly GCA_900551335.1 of uncultured Phascolarctobacterium sp. Classification (GTDB taxonomy): domain Bacteria; phylum Bacillota; class Negativicutes; order Acidaminococcales; family Acidaminococcaceae; genus Phascolarctobacterium_A. Next base: position 6,150 of record URVO01000082.1, on the reverse strand, counting down.
AGATACGCTCATCTGCACCCAAAACCAATTCCGTGCTGCCGTTCTTATCCTGCTTCAGCAGCGATATTCTTTTATAGCTGTTCATCATAAAATCTACGGCTGGCTGCATTTTTCTCTCCCCATTTTCATATTTACGGTATATAATAGATTATATCATATTTGCACAGCAGGAGGTGAGTATATGCCAAAAACAACTGACGAATTATATTCTGAGCTGACACAGGCCCAATCCCTGAAGGAATTTCAGCAGCGGAATAAAAACGAAGCGAGGCCGCCGCAGGCGATGGAATATCTGCAAGCGCTGCTGGAGGCCAGAGGTATGAAGCCATCTCAGGCCACGAGCAAGGCGCAGATTGACGATTCGTATGGCCGCAGGCTTTTCAACGGCCAGCTTCATCCCGGCCGCAAGCATCTGCTGCTTTACGCCTTCGCCGCCGGCTTAACACTAGACGAAACGCAAAACCTGCTGAAGTACGCCGGCTTCGCCCAGCTCTACGCCCGCGACCCGCGCGAGCAGCTTATTATCTACGCTCTTAATAACCAGCTGTCTATTATGGAAACCGACGCTATGCTCGATGATATGCACTTCAAGCTGCTCACTTCCTGATAATCCAATCTGTCACATCTGCAAAATAAGTGTGAATGTCTTGACTTTAGCGCCTGCTCATATAATAATATAGTTGCAAGAACAATTCGCTATTCCTCTTGCCGTCATGATGACGGTTCAATTTTAGAAAGTGGTGATAATATGATTTTTAAGTTTGAAGGACAAGCTCCCAAAATTGATGAAAAAGCCTATGCATTCAACACTGCCACCCTTATCGGCAAGGTTGAGCTCAAGGAATATGCCAGCGTCTGGCCGGGCGTAACCATCCGCGGCGACGTCAACCGCATCGAGGTTGGCCGCTACAGCAACATTCAGGATAACAGCGTGCTGCACGTTGCTGATAAATATGCCTGCATCGTCGGTGATTTTGTTACCGTCGGCCACTGCGCACTGCTGCATGCCTGCACCGTCGAAGACCACTGCCTCATCGGCATGCATTCCACCGTGCTCGACGGCGCAGTTATCGGTCACGGCTCCATCGTCGCTGCCGGCGCAGTTGTAACCAAGGGCACCATCGTGCCGCCCTACTCTCTCGTAGCCGGCATTCCTGCCAAGGTTATCAAAAAGCTTGACGACAAAGGCCTGGACGCTATCCATGCACAGGCACTGAAATACAAAACCCTGTGGACAGAGCGCTATGGTCTGCTGCCTGACAACGACGGCGAACGCTACCACGGTGAGCAAATCGTATAAAATAAAGAGGCTGGGTCCAAACCCAGCCTTACACGAAAAATTTTTAATTGCATAAAGCAAAACGGCTAGAATTTGAGAAAGCTCTTAAATTCTAGCCATTTTTTAGTTTATGAAGTTAATTTTATCCCAACAGCAGCTTAGTTTTCAGACTCCTGCTTACGCATGTTGCGCACCAGACGCAGCACGCAATAGCCGAAGGAAAGCAGCACAATCGCACCGCCGCCCAAGCCGATATAAGCAATGGACGCGTGCGTGCAGATAAGTCCGCCCAGATAGCTGCCGCTGCCAATGCCCAGGTTATAAATGCCCGAGTAAATCGACATCGCCACCGCCGAGGTGCTCATCGTCGTCGTGCGCAGCAGCTCCGCCTGTCCGACAACGTTGAACGCCGTCACGAAAATACCCCAGACAGCGCACAAAGCTACAAGCAGATAATGATTAAAGCTCAACGGATAGAGCAGCAGCAGCACGACAGCAACGCCCAGCACCGTCGCACGGAAGAAATGGAAGCGGCACCTGTCATACCACTTGGAGAAGGCCGCACTGCCCAGCAAGCCGGCAGCGCCGAAGATAACCAGCGTCACCGTAATCCACGCATCGTCCATGAGCGCCACCTGCTTCAGATACGGCTCAATATAGCTGTATGCCGTATAATAGCCTGTCGGCAGCAGCCACGCCATAATATACAGGCCCACGAGCACCTTGTTTTTGAGCAGCTCAGGCAGCTGCTTCAGCGTAAACGGCTCGCTCTTTTCCAGCTGTGGAAAAACAAACGTCATATATGCCAGCACCGCAAAGGCAATCACCGCAATGCACATGAACGCCATACGCCAGCCCACGTACAGGCCGATGATACGTCCCAGCGGCAGACCGACGATAATTGCAATCGCCGTACCCGTAACAATCATGCTCATCGCCAGCGCCTTAAACGGCCCGCTCACCAGCCGCACCGCAATCGGTGAAGCCACCGACCAGAAAATAGAATGCGCAAAGGCCACGCCGATACGCGACAGCATCAGCGACCAAAAGCCGCCGGCGAACGCCGAAGCCACATGCGACACCGCGAACAGGCTGATAGTCGCCAGCAGCAGTTTGCGCAGCGGATAGCGCGAAGCAAGAATCATCAGCGGCAGCGACATCAGCATCACGACATAAGCATAAATCGTAATCAGCATACCAGCCTGCGCCTCTGTCATCTGAAAATCCGCAGCAATATCTGTCAGCAGGCCGATAGGCATGAACTCCGAAGTATTAAAAATGAAAGCAGAAACAGTCATGCCGATTAAAGGCAGCCATTCCTTCAAGGTCAGCTTATTCTCCATAGTAATAATCTCCTCATTAAAACAACAAATAAAAATGCGGAAATTATTATAGCACAGGGACTTTGTAAAATCAATATATTAAACTATATAAAGACGAGCTAGAGAGTGCCAGATACGAGCAATCACGACGAAGGCGATAGATACGTTGAATATGTATTAAAGCATACAAAGACGAGCTAGAGAGTACCAGATGCGAGCAATCACGACGAAGGCGTACTAGAGGTACGTCTAGGAGGGATTGTGAAGCAGATGGTGCTTTATAGCTCGTCTTATTTCACTACCAGGCTGCTACCACCCCATCTGCCCTAGGCTCCGTCGCCCCCGCCAACACTCCGTTGCTGTCGCGCCAGATAATCTCGCCCCGGCCGAACGTCGTATCATCCTCCAGCACGCGCACCTCATGCCCGCGGCGGCGCAAATCCTCGACAACCTCCGGCGCCACGCTGCTCTCCAGCCAAATCTCCTTGCCGGCAATCCACTGCCAGCGTGGAGCATCAAGCGCAGATTGCGGATTCAGCAGCCAGTCCACCGTATTCATAATCACCTGCACATGGCCCTGCGGCTGCATATACGCGCCCATAACACCGAACGGCCCCACAGCCTCGCCCTCATGCGTCAAAAAGCCGGGGATAATCGTATGATAAGGCTTCTTGCGCGGTGCCAGATAATCATCAAGCTCAGGATTCAGGCTGAAGCCTGCGCCTCGGTCATTAAGGTTAATGCCATAGCCGGGCAGCACGATGCCGCTGCCAAAATCCTTATAATTGCTCTGGATGAACGAAACCATATTGCCCTCGCCATCAGCAGTACACAGATAAACCGTGCCGCCGCAAAACGGCTTGCCATGCGTCGGCTCCAGCGCCGTCTCGCCAATCAGCGCACGCCTTTGCGCAGCATAAGCGTCGCTCAGCAGCTCCTCCACCCTCGTCTGCATATAACGCGGGTCAGCGATATAGTGCATGCCGTCGGCAAACGCCAGCTTCATCGCCTCAATCTGCTTATGGAAGGTGTCGCCCGTATCCTTCGCGCCGATTTCCATATCCTTCAAAATGTTCAGCGCCATGAGCGCCGTAATACCATGACCATTCGGCGGCATCTCCCATACGTCATAGCCGTGGTAATTGATATGCACCGGCTCCACCCATTCCGCACGGTAATCAGCCAAATCCTCCAAGGAAAGATAGCCGCCCGTCTTGTTGCTGAACTCCACCAGCCTCTGCGCCAGCTCACCGCGATAATAGCTCTCGCAATAGCTGTCCGCCAAAATCCGCAGCGTTTTCGCATGGTAAGGCAACGTAACCAGCTCGCCCGTCTGCGGCGCTACGCCGTTGCCATGCACATCAAAGGTCGCGAACCACGGCGCAATTGCAGGATTATTTTTATGAGGAGTGAGCGCGTCGATGCCCTCCTGCCAGAAGCGCGCCACAATCGGAGAAACAGGATAGCCCTGCTCCGCATAATAAATTGCCGGCTCAAACAGCTTCGCAAAGGGCAAGCGGCCAAAGCGCTTATGTAGCTCTGCCCAGGCCGAAGGCGCACCGGGAACCGTCACTGCCTCCCAGCCGCGCAGCGGCATCTTCTCCGTCGCACCGCTGGCAGCCACAGCCTCCGGCGTCAGGCGCTGCGGAGCATAGCCGCTGCCGTTTAAGCCATGCAGCTTGCCGCCCGTCCACACGAGCGCAAAGCAATCGCTACCAAGGCCGTTGTTCGTCGGCTCCACAATCGTCTGGCAGATAGCCGTAGCAATCGCCGCATCAATCGCGTTGCCGCCCTGCTGCAAAATCGTCAGGCCTGCCTGCGCAGCAAGCGGCTGCGAGGTGCAGACCATGCCGCGCTTCGCATGGACTACGCGACGGCGCGAAGCGTATTTATATTCCTGTGCATCAAAAGTAAAGTTCATAGTATCCTCCAATCTAAAAAAGGAGACAGACTTGCATCCATCTCCTTGGCAGCTTACAGAAGCTTTTCCTCCCACTCCGCAGGCTTAAAGCCGGTCAGCACCTTGTCCTCCATAACGATAACAGGGCGCTTCACAAGCATACCATCAGTTGCCAGAAGCTTGAGCTGCTCATCCTCGCTCATCGACGGCAGCTTATCCTTAAGCTGCAAAGCCTTATACTTCAGGCCGCTGGTATTGAAAAAGCGCTTCAGCGGCAGACCGCTGCGTGTATACCAATCCTTAAGCTCCTCATAGGTCGGATTATCTTCCACAATATGACGGTCCTCATAGGTCAGACCATGCTCATCCAGCCACTTCTTCGCCTTTTGACAGGTAGAGCACTTGGGATATTCGACAAACAGCATATAAATCAACTCCTGTTCTTAAACTTTATTATGAATATAAGTAAACTATTACTTCATAAGTATAACACGTAACGGTGAGAAAAGCAAAGCACGATTGACAAGAAGCGAATTATCATGTATATTATTAATAGATAAGGCAACTTATCCTTCTGGTATTCCACCACCAAAAGTGTGGGACTTTAATCTTCTGGTGTTTCACTACCAATAAATGTGAGACTGTAAATTCAGGTTGCTTTCCACCACTAAGTGAAGGCAGGTTAAGAGGTGAGTAGTACTCGCCTCTTTTTCTTTTTCTGGAAAGGAATTCTCATGAATCTAAAGCTTTATACCATAGACAGTAAATACATAGACTACTTACGTCAACAGCCTAATTTTCAAAACATATTTGATAACAAGGAAAGCGCTGCATTCCCTAAAAAATATATCGGCATTGTATTAACTGTTAATGAATATAACTATTACGTTCCTCTTTCATCCCCTAAAAACAGTGATTATCTGATTTCTAATGGAGAAAAGGCTATCCGCAAAAGTATCATTCCCATAATTCGTATCACAAGTAAAAATAAAAATGGTGTTTTAGAATTGAAGGGTACACTGAAATTCAGCAATATGATTCCCGTCCCTGTTCAAGCAATTTCTTACTACGATATTAATAAGGAACCTAATAGGAATTATAAAATTCTAGTTGAAAAGGAATACGAGTTTATCAGAAAAAATCAAAAGCTAATTTCTCGACATGCATCTATTCTGTACAATCAAAAGACAAAAGAAGATGTTTTATTCGCTACATCAAGAAAAAAGCCCGGTTATCTAGAGCATGTAATAGATTTCAAATACGCAGAAAAACTCTACGATGAATATATAAGTAAAGAACTCTTTACTTTATAAGCTCCACCTCATTGCCATGCTCACGAATAAGGCGGACTAAGTCCCCCGCCCTCAGCCAAACGGTCGCTGTGTTTTCATTCGGATGCACGCCTATTAAATCATCTTCGCCAAAATCGCTGTCCAAAAACAGCTTCACGTTCTTCTCTGTATTATTCAATAAGCCAAGAGGCGTAACGCTGCCAGGAAAAAGTCCCAGCAAACGCCCCAAATCCTCTGCCGAAGCAAAGCTCAAGCGGCGCGTGCCATAAGACTTGCGAAACTCCTGCAAGTCCACACGCTTGCTGCCTCGCACAGTTATGAGATAATAGCTGCTCTTTTTGTCATCACGCACAAAAA
>URVO01000081.1 GCA_900551335.1 uncultured Phascolarctobacterium sp. | reverse complement strand
TGTTTTTCTTCAATATATGTGGTAAGATAGTGTTGAACATTGTTGAAAAAACAGCAAAAATTACGTAGACCGACGCCAGCATGACTCTTTGCACAGGCAATGCTTTTAGCAGAACAGTCTACGCGCAGCTTGTAAGAAAGAAGGAAAATGCAAATGACTATGATTTTTGCACACCGCGGCTTCAGCGGCTACTACCCCGAAAACACTATGCTCGCCTTCCAAAAGGTTGCAGAGGAAACCAAGGCTGATGGCATTGAATTAGATATTCAATTGACCAAGGACGGCGAAATCGTCATTATGCACGACGAAATGCTGGACCGCACCACCAACGGCAGCGGCCTGCTCAAGGACCATACCTTAGAAGAGCTCAAAATGCTTTCCGTCGGCGTAAATATCAAAGGCTTCTTCCCGCGCCAAACCATTCCGACAATGCGCGAATACTTCGACTGGCTGAAAACCACGAAGCTTATCACCAACATCGAGCTCAAAACCAGCTATTTTGAATATGAAGGCATTGAAGAAAAGCTGATCGCTATGGTCAAGGAATACGGCCTGGAAGAGCAGGTTTGGTACTCCTCCTTCAACCACTACACCATTGCCAGAATCAAAAAGCTCATGCCGGAAGCTAAATGTGGTCTTTTGATAGACACCTGGCTGATGAACGTAGGCGATTATGCTGCTTCCCAAGGTGCTGCATCCGTTAACTCCCGCAGCAACTTCTGCCTGAAGGATGGCGTTGCCGCTGACCTGCACAAGCACGGCATTATTCTGCAGGCTTGGACACCGAACGACGAAGAGCTCATGCAGCAGCTCATTGATGCAGGCACCGATATCCTCATCACCAACTTCCCGGACAAGGCTGCTAAGGTTATCAGCCGCTAAGCCAGCTATCATAAAATTAACCGACAGCTCCCCATTTTGGGGAGCCTGTCTTTTGTTATTATTAAGCTAGAAAGGAACTCCCATGCCGAAAAAAGTAACACTCAAGGACATTGCTGCCAAAGCAGGGCTTTCGCCTGCCAGCGTGTCCATGATTCTCAACCGCCGCAGCATCGACCGCTTTAATACAGAAACAATCAAAACTGTCTTTGCTCTGGCTGACAGCATGGGCTATAAAAACAGCAAGCATCAAAGCTATGCTCTGATTAAGCCGTCAGATACACTGATTATCATTATCTGCCCTTCGCTGTTCAATCCCTTCTACACAACAATTATCCAGGGCATTGAAATTGCTGCGCGTAAGCAGGGCTTCGTTACCTCTGTGCGCACAACGTACTGGGACACTGATACGGAGCGCTTCATCATGGAACAGGCTCGTAAGTTCAATGTTGCCGGCGTAATCTTCGCTATGATTCCCCAGCAGCCACAGCTCGCCTATGAGCTCAGCCACTATCTGCCCGTCGTCGCTATCGGCGACCGTCGCGGCGATTTGGAGCTGGCGACCGTCGATATGAACAACTTCACTGCCGGTCAGCTCATTGGCCGCCATCTGACGGAGCTTGGGCATAAGCACATCGCCTATCTCTCCACCACGCTCAACGACCAGCATACCTCGCGTGTGCGCCGCTGCCAAGGTCTGGAGGATATCTGCAAGGCGGCCTGTGCCAGCCTGAAGGTTTTCACGAAGGAAATCACGCCTGACTATGAGCTTTCGCACATTGACGTGGAATATGCCACCGGCTATGAGCTTGCCTGCAAATGTCTGGAGCAAACACCGGAAACCACCGCCATTGTCACCATTAATGACATGCTCGGCTACGGTGCCTATAACGCCATCATCGACAAGGGCCTGCGTATACCTGAGGATATCAGCCTGTGCGGCTTTGATAACATCTTCCCCTCGCAGCTGCACGGCATCAGCCTCACGACGATTGACAACTCGCTCACCGAGTGCGGCAAGAGCGCCTTCAAGCTGCTGCAGGAGGAAATCGCCAGCTATGAGCATCACGGCAAATTCGCTTCTATTACCCATGTAGAATACAAATGCCGTCTTATCGCCCGCTCTAGCAGCGGTCCCGCGCCACAGCGTTGACAAATTCATCAGGATACAGTAAAATATAACCTACATATTTCATATGAATACAAGAATTGTGCAGGTTAAACTTATGAACAACAAATATACACAAGCATTCAAAGCTGCTTTTCCACTGACGCTGCCAATTTGTGCAGCGTTTCTTTTTTTAGGAATTTCCTACGGCTTCTACATTTGCAGCAAGGGCTTTTCGCCCTGGTACCCGTTTTTTACCAGCGCGCTCGTTTATGCCGGCAGCATGGAATTTCTTCTCGTAACGATGCTGCTAAGTCCCTTTAATCCGCTCTACTGCTTCTTCATGGCGCTCATGATTAACTCACGCCATCTGTTTTACGGCCTCACGATGCTGGAAAAATACAAGGGCATAGGTCTGAAAAAATTCTATCTGATTTTTGGCATGTGCGATGAATCCTTCGCCATCAATTGCAGCGCTGATATTCCTGACGGCATTGATAAAGGCTGGTTCATGACCTTTGTTACCATGCTCAACCAAATTTATTGGGTAGCAGGTGCAACCATTGGCGGCATTCTCGGCAGCAGTCTGAATATCAATACCAAGGGGCTGGACTTTGCGCTCGTCGCACTTTTCACAGCCATCTTCGTCAGCCAATGGCAGGCGACAGAAAATCACACTCCTGCTATTTTAGGCATAGCGCTTCCGCTGCTCTGCCTCGTGCTCATCGGACCGCAAAGCTTTATTCCGCCGGCCATGCTGCTTCTGCTTGCCGTCTTTGTCACCGCCTACTATAAAGGAGGCATAAAACTATGACATTGTCTGAAGAAATCATAACAATTGCTGCTGTCGTCGCCGGGACGATGGTAACACGCTTTCTGCCGTTTGTACTCTTCCCTGCGAATAAAAAAACTCCGCCGCTCGTTGTCTTTTTGGGTAAAATGCTGCCCACCGCGGTTATGGGTATGCTTGTAGTCTACTCGCTCAAGGATACGCAAATCTTCAGCGGCTACCACGGTCTGCCTGAAGCCATCGCCGTCGCCCTCACCGTCCTCCTGCAGGCTACAGTGCGCAATCTGCTTTTGACTATCGCAGCCGGAACGATTGGTTATATGCTGCTCGTGCAATATATCTTCGTGTAAAGCAGCAAAGCCGACATCTTAGAAATACTCTAAGGTGCCGGCTTTTTCTATGTGGATTTTTTATTCGGTTTCTTCCGAATCGACTCTTTCCGAATAAAACCACACGCTTGCCTCTGCACTGCAAAAAGCAGCTCCGCACAATGTGCAGGAGCTGCTCCGGTTAAGCTTATAAAATTTTCGACAGGAAGCTCTTCGTGCGTTCTTCCTTCGGGCTGCCAAAGACCTGCTCCGGCGTGCCTTCCTCCAGAATAACACCACCGTCAACAAAGCAGACTCTGTCGCCAACCTCACGGGCAAAGCCCATTTCATGCGTTACAACTGCCATCGTCATGCCTTCGTTAGCCAGCTGCTTCATAACGTCGAGAACCTCGTTAACCATTTCCGGGTCAAGAGCACTCGTCGGCTCGTCAAACAGCAAAGCCTTCGGCTTCATGCACAGCGCACGCGCAATCGCTACACGCTGCTGTTGCCCGCCGCTGAGCTGGTCAGGATAGTTGTTGGCCTTCTCTTCCATGCCAACCTTTTTCAGATACATATGCGCAGTTTTTTCTGCTTCTTCCTTAGACACGCCGCGCACTTTCATCGGTGCCAGCATCAGGTTCTGCAGAACAGTCATATGCGGGAAAAGATTGAAGCGCTGGAATACCATGCCGACTTCCTTACGGATTTCGTTGATATTAGCCTCGCCGTTCAGCGGAATGCCGTCGATAACGATACTGCCGCCGGTAGGCTCCTCTAAAAAGTTGATGCAGCGCAGCAGCGTACTCTTGCCGCTGCCGCTGGGGCCGATGATAACAACAACCTCTTTTTCGGCAATCGTCAGGTTTACGCCCCTGAGTACATGTAAATCACCAAAGCTTTTTTCCAAGCCTTTGATTACTATCATATCCTTGCTCATTTCGTGTCAAACCTCCGCTCCAGATAACCCGTGAACCTTGCTACAGCAAAGGTCATAATCAAATAGATAATAGCTACAGCCATCCAGATTTCAAAGGAAGCGTAGGTGCGGGCAATAATCAGCTGGCCACGGCGAGTCAGCTCCTCGAAGCCGATAACGGAAACCAGAGAAGAATCCTTCAGCATGGCGATGAACTCATTGCCCAAAGGAGGAATGATGCGCTTGAAGGCCTGCGGCATAATGATATAACGCATGGTCTGCGCCCAGGTCATACCCAGGCTGCGGCCTGCCTCCATCTGGCCCTTGTCGATAGACTGGATGCCAGCACGGAAGATTTCGGCAACATACGCACCACTGTTGATAGAGCAGGCGGAAATTGCTGCTACAAACGGATCAACACGGCTGCCGATAATATTCGGCAATGCAAAATAAACGAGGAAGATTTGTACCAGCAGCGGAGTGCCACGGATAAAATCAACATAAACATTAGCAAAATAACGCAACGGCTTAATGCTGCACAGACGCGCAATACCTATCATACAGCCAATCAGCAGGCCGAAGGTTACGCTCATCGCCGTAATCTCTACGGTAATAGCCGCGCCGGCAAGCAAAAGCGGAAACGAATTTGCCATGAGCTCAAAATTCATATTCTCCCAATCCCTTCAAAAAATAGTTGCAGGCCGGAGAAAACTACTGCTTATTTTTTCTCTCCAAACCATTTAGTATAAAGCTTATCATATTCGCCGCTCTTTTTCAGTTCAGCTAAAGCTTTATTCAGGTCACCAGCCAGCTTGCTGCCTTTTTTAACAGCAATGCCATAGGGCTCGGCTTCCATTCTTTCGCCAACAGTTTTTGCAAATTCCTTGCCGGCTTTAGTCATATAGTATTCAACAACAGGAGCATCACCGATTACAGCATCAGCACCGCCATTTTTCAGCTCCAGAGAAGCCTCGTCCTGAGTATTGAAGGCCTTTACAGTTGCACCCTCAACGCTTCTGGATTTGTTTTCACCGGTAGTACCGATTTGGCAGGCAATGGTTTTGCCCTTCAGGTCATCAATAGATTTTACATTGCTGTCCTTACGTACCATGATCATCAGACCGGAGGTGTAGTAGGATTCAGTGAAATCAACAACCTTTTTACGTTCGTCAGTAATCGTCATGCCGGCAATTGCTACGTCGATATTGTTAGAGTTCAATGCCGGAATCAGTGCATCAAAGCCCATGCTGACCATTTCAACCTTATAGCCCATTTTCTGGCCCAAAGCCTCAATCAGCTCAATGTCGAAGCCAGTCAGCTCCTTGCTGTTTTCCTTAGGAAATTCGAACGGTGCGAAGACAGGCTCAGTGCCGACACGCAAAACCTTCGCGCCGTTATCAGCCGCCTTCTTCTCTTCACCGCCGCAGCCAGCGAGCAGCATGCTGCAGGCCATAATAGCTGTCATTAAAAATACTAATACCTTTTTCATCTTTGAGTCCCCCTCATTTAGTTTTTTATTCTTTCTTTAATAAATGTAAAACGGAGTCCGTTATGGTTCTGAAACCACGGCGCACTCCGCTTTGAACCAGGTATTATTTCTTCACTTCACCAAACCAGGTTTTGTAAAGCTTATCATATTCGCCGTTTTTCTTGAGCTCAGCCAAAGCCTTGTTGACGTCCTTAGCCAGCTGGTCGTTGCCTTTTTTAACAGCCAGACCATATTCCTCAGCATCCATAACGTCACCAACGGTCATCATGGTTTTGTTACCGCCCTGTGCCAGGTAGTAGCCAACAACCGGACCATCGTTGATAACAGCGTCAACACCCTTGTTTTTCAGCTCCATAACAGCTTCATCATTAGTATTGAAAGCAGTTACCTTTGCGCCTGCAACGCTTCTTGCAGTTTTTTCACCGGTGGTGCCGATTTGGCAAGCAATGCGTTTGCCTTCGAGATCTTTAATGCTCTTAATTTCGGTGTTATCCTTGTTTACGAGGATGGTCAGACCGGAAGTGTAGTACGGATCAGAGAAGGTTACAGCCTGTTTACGCTCATCGTTGATGCTCATGCCTGCAGCAACCATATCAATGTTGCCGGAGTTCAGTGCCGGGATCAGCGCATCAAAGCCCATGCTGACAATTTCAACCTTGTAGCCGAGCTGTTTGCCGATAGCGCGAGCCAGGTCCATATCGAAGCCATCATAGGATTTGCTGCCTTCCTTTTGGAATTCGAACGGAGCAAAGGTCGGTTCAGTA
>URVO01000080.1 GCA_900551335.1 uncultured Phascolarctobacterium sp. | reverse complement strand
GGTCTGGCATGGCTGTGTCAGGTCGGCGGCTGCATCGCGCTGCTGCAAAAGCAGGGAATGGAGGTTCCTTCTCGCGATATGATTAAAACGCCGGAGCAGATTGCCGGTATTCGTGCAGCCTGCAAGATTAATACAGGCGTGCTGGACGAGGTTGCCAAGCATATTAAGGCTGGTATGACGACGGCGGAGATTGACCGCATTGTATATGATTTCACCGTTGCTCATGGTGCAACGCCTGCACCGCTGGGCTACGAGGGCTTCCCCAAAAGCGTATGTACGTCGATTAACGACCAGGTTTGCCACGGTATTCCGAGCGAACGCGACGTGCTGCGCAGCGGCGATATTGTAAACGTTGATGTTTCTACGATTTATAATGGCTATTATGCTGATGCTTCGCGTATGTTCATGATTGGCAAGGTTGCTAAGCCGGCTGCTGACCTGGTGGCTATTACTAAGCAATGCCTGCTGCGCGGCATTGAGGCTGCACAGCCCTGGGCACAGCTTGGCGATATTGGTGCTGCTGTGTCTAAGCTTGCGCATAAGCATGGCTATTCTGTTGTCGAGGAATTCGGCGGCCACGGCGTAGGCGTAGAATTTCATGAGGACCCATTCGTCTGCCATGTCGGCAAGCGTAAAACCGGTATGGTGCTTGTACCGGGCATGATTTTCACGATTGAGCCGATGATTAACATGGGACACAAGGATATCTGCATTGACGAAACCAACGACTGGACTGTTTATACTATCGATGGCAGCCTGTCTGCGCAATGGGAGCACCAGATTCTGATTACGGAAAATGGGCCGGAGATTCTGAGCTATTAATATGTACTTTGGCGTGCAACGCTAATTATAGGGAGGAACAAAAATATGACAACTTTTCTTGAGAATTATTTCCGCCTCAAGGAGCATAAGACTGATGTGCGCACGGAAATTCTCGCAGGTATCACTACCTTTATGACCATGGCTTATATCCTGGCTGTCAACCCGGGAATTTTAAGCGCTGCCGGTATGGACGCAGGCGCAGTATTCACTGCAACGGCTTTGGGTGCCTGCATCGGTACTGTCATGATGGCTTTATTTTCTAACTATCCGTTTGCACTGGCACCGGGCATGGGCTTGAACGCCTTCTTTGCCTATACGGTTGTTGGTCAGATGGGCTATAGCTGGCAGGTGGCGCTGGCTGCAGTTTTTGTTGAGGGTATTATTTTCATTATCCTTTCTTTGACGAAGGTGCGCTCGGCCTTGTTTAATGCTATTCCGTCTGCTTTGAAGTTTGGCGTGACGAGCGGCATCGGTCTGTTTATCACCTTTATCGGTTTGCAGAATGCAAAAATTGTTGTCAGCGGTCCGACGCTCGTGGGTCTGTATCCCTTCAAGGCTGCTTTCGCTGACGGCACGTTCTGGTCTACTGGTATTGGTGCGCTGCTGGCGCTGATTGGCATTTTGCTGACGGCTGTGATGCTGGCCAAAAAAGTTCCCGGCGGCATTCTGCTGGGTATTATTATCACCTGGGGCCTGGGCATGGTTTGCGAGCTGACGGGTATTTATGTACCTGATCCGAAGCTGGGCATGTTCTCTGTTATGCCGAGCTTTGCTAATGGCATTGCTATTCCGAGTCTTGCGCCGACCTTTATGCAGCTTGATTTCAGTGCGATTTTCACCTTTAACTTTGTAACGATTATGCTGTCCTTTATGTTTGTCGACCTGTTCGATACTCTGGGCACTTTGATCGGTGTAGCTTCTAAGGCAAATATGCTGGATAAGAACGGCAGACTGCCGAAGATTGAGGGCGCTCTGCTGGCTGACTCTGTTGCAACGACTGGCGGCGCGCTGCTGGGTACATCTACCGTTACGACCTTCGTAGAGAGCAGCGCCGGTGTTGCTGCCGGTGGCCGTACCGGTCTGACCAGCATCACTGTTGCTGTGCTGTTCTTCCTGAGCCTTTTCTTTGCGCCGATTTTCCTGGCAATTCCGGCCTTCGCTACGGCTCCGGCACTTGTTATCGTTGGCTTCCTGATGGTAAGCAGCCTGCTGAACGTTGACTTCAATGATATGACAGAAGCAATTCCTGCCTTCATCGCTGCTGTAGCTATGCCCTTCATGTATTCCATTTCTGAAGGCATTTCCATGGGTGTTATCTCCTATGTGGTTATCAACCTGCTGAGCGGCGCGCATAGAATGAAGCAGATCAGCAGTGTTATCTATATTCTGGCGATAATTTTCGTTCTCAAATATATTTATGTTTAAGCTGTAAGCTGTGCAGCTTGCAGCCGATTTCATTGTCTAAACGAGGTAAATGAAAATGAACGACCGTATCCGTGCGGTCGCACTAGGCAACGACCCTGCTGATATTCTCTTCAAGAACGGCAGGGTTGTTGACGTGCTGACCGAAACAATTTATGAAGCAGATGTTGCAGTTGCCGACGGCGTGATTGCCGGAGTTGGCAGCTATGAAAAAGCCTATGAGGTTGTCGACCTCAAGGGGGCGTATCTGGCGCCTGGACTGATTAATGCGCATTGTCATGTGGAAAGCTCGATGGCAACGCCGGAGCATTACTGCACCGAGGAGCTGCGCTGGGGCGTGACGACGCTGATTACGGATCCGCACGAGATTGCTAACGTTGCAGGCGCGACAGGCATTAAATATATGCTGCAGGCAGGCGGACAGATGCCGCTGAATTATTATGTGAACCTGCCCAGCTGCGTGCCGGCGACGCGCTTTGAGCACAGCGGCTGCGTGATGGATGCTCAGGATATGGCGCAGCTTATCAACGAGCCGGGCGTCTTGGGCATGGGCGAGATGATGAACGTGCCCGGAGTTATTTATAATTCTGCCGAGGTGCAGAAAAAGCTGGATATATTTTTGAGCCTTGGACGCGTGATTGATGGTCATGCGCCCTGCGTCAGCGGCAAGGAGCTGGCAGCCTATGCGGCCAGCGGCATTGACACGGATCACGAGAGCATCAGCTGGGACGAGGCGAAGGAAAAGCTGCGCAGCGGTTTGGCAGTGCTCGTGCGCGAGGGCAGTGCGTCGCGCAATCTGGAGGCGATTATTAAGGGCGTGCTGGCGGACGGCGTTGATGTCAGCAGTCTGGCCTTCTGCACAGATGATAAGCATTTAGCAGACATCCGTAGTGAGGGTACTATTCGTCATTGCGTACAGCTGGCGATTGCTTTAGGTATGGAGCCTGTGCGTGCGCTGCGCCTGGCAAGCATCAATGCGGCGCGTATTTATGGCCTGAAGCGCTTGGGCGCGATTGCCCCGGGCTGGCAGGCTGACCTTGTTGTCTTTGATAATCTGGAGAGCCTTTTGCCGCAGGCCGTTTATTATAAGGGCCGCGATGCCTGGAAAGAGGCTGTAAGGGTGCAGCCTGTACTGCCTGAGGCAGCACTGCAGGGCAGCGTGCGTCCGGCGGCGTTTAGCGAGGAAACCTTTTCGCCGGAGCACTTTGCTGCGGACAAGGAATACGCCGTGATTGAAATGCTGCCGGGAGAAATTTTCACAGAGCGCTCGTCGATTAAGGGTGCAGAGGTGAAGGAGGCACTGGCGAAGGGTGAGCTGTATCTTATCGCTGTGCTGGAGCGTCACCACGCTACGGGCAACGTAGGGCTGGGACTCTTGCGTGGCTATGGTCTGCAAAAGGGCGCGGCAGCGACGACCGTGGCGCATGATTCGCATAACCTTATCGTTATCGGCACCAATGCTCAGGATATGGCGCTGGCGGCGCAGGAGCTTGTACGCGTGCAGGGCGGCTATACGCTGGTGCATGAGGGCAGCGTTGTCGGCACAGTGCCGCTGAATATCTGCGGCCTGATGAGCAGCGCGCCGGCAGAGCAGCTTATCGCCAGTCTGGAGCAGATTTCGGCGCAGGCGAGGGTGCAGGGCGTGCATGAAGGCATTGACCCGTTTATCAGCCTGAGCTTTATGGCTCTGCCTGTTATTCCCAAGCTGCGCATTACCGATATGGGTATGTTCGATGTAGATAAATTTACCTTTGTAGAGCATGAGGGGCAATATATATGTATCAATTAGTTTCGCAATTGCTTGTTTACCGCAATCTGCCGCAGGATAATCTGCTGGAGGCTTTGGCAGATATTTGTCTGGAGCTGGACAGCGGCGATTATCTGCGCGAGGAGCTGGTCGCTGACGTTTATCAGCAGGTACACAGACTGCTGGATATCGGAACAGTTTATGGCTTTGACAAAAATCTTTGGCACAACTATCTGACCTATCTTCTGGTGAGCTGTGAGAATCCCTTTGCCATCACCTGTGAAAAGGTGGGCGCGTGTGAGGGCAGCGTCAATGTATTGGCAAAGCATGATTTTGAGATTTTCCGCAAGCTGTTCGCCTATGATTTCTCTGAAATCGAAAAGGTGCTGGGAATAAGCTGCTTCAGCCTTATCGAAGATTATCAGGCTGTGGTCAAGAGCGAGCGCCGCTATAACAAAAATATCAGCGAGAAGGTGCAGGCGTTGAGCGCAAGGCTGGCGCAGGCACATGATGCTGAGGAATTCTTTGTGCTGGTGACGGATTTTTATCGTCAGTACGGCGTGGGCTGTCTTGGCCTTAATAAGGCGTTTCGCATTGTGCATGAAAAGCAGGGCGACGCCGAGCTGGTGCCGATTTCCAATACAGAGCAGGTGAGCTTTGCTGACCTTGTCGGCTATGAGGAGCAGAAGCAGCGTCTTATTGCCAACACGGAAGCGTTTGTGGCCGGACGTCCTGCGAATAATGTGCTGCTTTTTGGCGACAGCGGCACTGGCAAATCCAGCAGCATCAAGGCGCTGATTAATAAGTATTATGACAGCGGCCTGCGCATGATTGAGATTTATAAGCATCAGTTCCATGACCTTGCACCGATTATCGCACAGATAAAGAACCGCAACTATCGCTTCATCATTTATATGGACGACCTGTCCTTCGAGGAGTTCGAGACGGAGTATAAATATCTCAAGGCGATTATTGAAGGCGGTTTGGAGGTTCGTCCGGAAAATATTCTTATTTATGCTACGAGCAACCGCCGTCATCTGATCAACGAAACGTGGAAGGACAGACGCGACCTGACAGAGGAAAACGGCATCTATCAGTCCGACACGATGCAGGAGAAGCTTTCGCTCGTCAACCGCTTTGGCTGCACGATTTATTATGGTCAGCCTTCGCAGAAGGAGTATTTTGCGATTGTCTGCGAGCTGGCGCATAAGCAGGGCGTCGACCTCGATGATGACTTCCTGTGTGCTGAGGCGAAGAAGTGGGAGCTGCATCATGGTGGCATTTCCGGACGCACGGCGCAGCAATTTATCAACTATATAAAAGGTGTTAGCGAATTTGCAAAAAAATAGCTTGCTTTCTTAAGGCGTATATGTTAAACTAGTCTAGTGCAAATGTAAGCCACGCCATAAACAGCCAAATGCTTCGCTATGGTTTGCCGGAGTATAATTTATACGCCGCAGCCGTCGCTAGCAGCCGACTATTTCTGACGCGTCTTATAAGGAATTTAAGAATAATGAATACAATGTTCTAAAGCAAAGAGAGGTGTAAAGAATGAAAGAAAAGATTCATCCGAATTACGGTGAAGTTACTGCTACCTGCGCATGTGGTGCAAGCTTCGTAACTGGTAGCACGAAAAAAGAATTACGCGTGGATGTTTGCTCTAAATGCCATCCATTCTTCACTGGTCAACAACGTAATGTAACTGCTCGTGGTCGTATCGAGAAGTTCAACAAACGTTACAACAAAGAACAATAATCTATACAATAAGGCAGAGCTTGCACATGCGGGTTCTGCTTTATTTAATTTATGGAGTATATCTATGAGCACGAAAAAATTATCTGTAGGCGGACAGGCTGTGATTGAGGGCGTCATGATGCGCGGACCGAAGAAGGTCGCTGTCGCCGTGCGCCAGCCGAATGGCGAGATTGCTGTTGATGTTAATCCGGTCAACAGCATCCGTGATAAATATCCTATTTTGAAAAAACCGCTGCTTCGCGGCGTTATTGCTTTATTTGAATCCTTATACGACGGTATGAAGGCGCTGGCTTATTCGGCGCAGGTCTCCGGCGATGAGGAGGAGCAGCTGACAGGCAAGGAGATGGCAATGACTATTGCTTTTTCTGTGCTGCTGGCTGTGGGCTTGTTTATAGTTATTCCGACGTGGTCCATGCGCTTTCTGCATGAGCTGACGGAGGACCCGATGCTGCTTAACCTGGCTGAGGGCGTGCTGCGTCGTTTGTGAACAATGTGCTTAACCTGGTCATTTTGATGGGGTTGGGAT
>URVO01000079.1 GCA_900551335.1 uncultured Phascolarctobacterium sp. | reverse complement strand
ATACTCTACCTGCCCGCCACGGCGGAGAACCACTTCCTGCCGATGCCGGACGAAAATGTGAAGGCTGACGTAATTTATCTGTGCTCTCCGAACAACCCGACCGGCTCTGCTTATACTAAAGAGCAGCTGGAGGAATGGGTTGCTTATGCACTGAAAAATGATGCAGTTATTCTGTATGACGCTGCTTATGAAGCATATGTAACTGACCCGGCAATTCCGCGCAGCATTTTCGTTATCGAGGATGCTAAGAAATGCGCTATCGAGCTGTGCTCTCTGTCTAAAACTGCTGGCTTTACCGGTACCCGCTGCGGCTATACCGTTGTTCCGCACGCACTGGTTCGTAAAACCGAAGGCGGCAAGGAGATGGAGCTGAACAAAATGTGGCTGCGTCGTCAGACCACGAAGTTCAACGGTGTTCCGTACATTATCCAACGTGGTGCTGAGGCTGTGTTCAGCGAAGAAGGCATTAAGCAATGCCGCGAAAGCATTGCTTATTATCAGGAGAACGCTCGTATCATGATGGCTGGCTTTGATAAGGTTGGCATTAAATATTTTGGCGGCGTACATTCTCCGTACATCTGGCTGCAATGCCCGAACGGCATGAGCTCTTGGGAGTTCTTCGACTTCCTGCTGGAAAAACTGCAGGTTGTAGGCACTCCGGGCGCTGGCTTCGGCAAAATGGGCGAAGGATTTTTCCGTCTGACTGCTTTCGGCAGCCACGAAAATACCATTGAAGCTATGGAACGTATTATTAACGGACTGAAAAAATAATTTTCAAAATGGAGAAGCTGTCGCAGATTGTGACAGCTTCTTTTATAATGTGTAGCCTTTTAGTAAAGTTTTATTGCTGGTGCTTGCGCTTGGGTGTGGAAGAGTCTATAATGATAAATATCTGGTGATAGAGGAGGAGTATTCCATGAAAAAGATATTGATGTTAGTTACTATGGTTATGATGCTGGCCTTCAGCGCTGTATGCAGTGCGTCTAACGGTAAGGTGCTGGACGCAGAGGAAGCTTTGGCTGCGAAGTTTTTGACGGCAGGCAATTATAAGGCTGTCAGCGCACTTATGACTCCGGAGATGCAAAAGAATTGGGACGAGAAGGCATACACAAATTTCCAAAATACCTTGGCTAATGATTTTGGTAAGGTGAATACGAACCAATTAATCGTGGTGGAAAAGCATAAAAATGCTGATGTGCTGCTGTATCAGGTTGCAGCAGAAAAAATTCCCGCTGCACGCTTTGTATATCTCTTTAAGCTGAACGGCGAAAAACCGCTGCTGGATGATTTCAGCGTAATGCTGCCGCAGAAGAAGGAAGCAGCAGAGAAAAAATAAATATCGCTTTTACAAGCAGAGCCGCGTGCTCTGCTTTTTTCTTGCAAATTATCTACATATTTTCTTGCGCGGCTATGTTATAATAACTATATCATGAAAAGTCTGTGCCTTGTGGTGCAGAGAAGGAGAGATTATGGCAGATAAGTTTTTAGTAATAGATGGCAGCAGCCTGATTCACCGTGCGTTTTTTGCTTTGCCGCCGCTGATGACGAAGCAGGGACTGCATACGGGTGCTGTGTATGGCTTATGCAATATGCTGCTTAAGCTTTTGGGCGATTTGCAGCCGGCATATATGGCTGTTGCTTTTGATAAATCACGCAAAACCTTCCGTACAGAGCTGTATGCAGATTACAAGGGACAGCGTAAGCCGACGCCGAGCGAGCTGAGCGAGCAGTTTCCGCTGGCGATGAAGGTGCTGGGCATGATGGGCATTCCGACTCTGGAGCTTGATAATTACGAGGCAGATGACATCATCGGCACCTTTGCTGTGCATGCGCCTGGGGATGTGGAGGTTATCATCGTTACGGGCGACCGCGACGAGCTGCAGCTTGTGGATACGCGCACGAAGGTGTATTATACGAAGCGCGGCATCAGCGACATCCAGATTTTTGATGAGGCAGAGTTTGCCGCAAATTATGAAGGCTTGCTGCCGAAGCAGCTTATTGAGCTGAAGGGATTGATGGGCGATGCCTCGGATAATATTCCCGGCGTGCCGGGCGTAGGGCCGAAGACTGCGCTCAAGCTGATTAAGGAATATGGCGACGTGGAGACGGTGCTGGAGAATATCGACAAGCTTTCCGGCAAAGCGCTGAAGGCAAAGCTGGCAGATAACAAAGAGTCTGCGCTGCTGTCGAAGCAGCTGGCGACTATCTGCACGGAGGCGCCTGTGGATACGGATATAGCGAAGTATGCTCTTGCTCCTCTGCGTGAGGAGGCACGCACGCTGCTGCAGGATTTGGAATTCCGCAATATGTACGACCGCTTTGCGTCTGTGCTGGGCGGAGCGCAGCACAGCTTTGATTTGTTTGGCGAGACTGTCGAGCAGGAGAGCGCACCGACGGAGCATGTAACGCTGCCTGCGCAGGCAGAGCAGCTTTTTGCAGCGCTGAAGGCTTGCAGGGAGGCTGTGCCTGTCGCCGTGACTGTGAGCGGTCAGCTGCCGGAGCTGTATTTCAGCAGGGCAGAGCTGCTTTTAGAGGGCAAGGTTTATATTTTAGACAGCTTCAGCAGCTGTTGGGATAAATTTGATGCATGGCTGGCAGACGCTGACTGCAAAAAGCTGACGGTGGACAGCAAGGAGCTGTACAAGTGCTGCCTGTGCCGCAAAGTAAAGGCGCAGGGCATTGTGGATGATGTGGCGCTGGCGGCTTATCTTGCTGACCCGGGGCATAATAGCTACGCTTTAGCAGATTTAAGCAAGCGTTATTTGGCAAGCACGCTGCCGACGGATTGCGAAAATATTGCGCTTCTGGCTGTGCAGCTGCGCGAGCAGCTTAAGGAATATGAGCAGCTTGCTCTGTATGAGGAGCTGGAGCTGCCGCTGGCACCTGTGCTGGCAAAGATGGAGCTTAGTGGCATTACGCCGGATATGGAGCTTTTGGCACAGCTTAATGAGGATATGACGGCGCGGATTGCGCAGCTGGAAAAGCAGGCGATGGAGCAGGCTGGCGAGGAGTTCAACCTTAAGTCGCCCAAGCAGCTGGGTATTATTCTTTTCGAGCGTCTGCAGCTGCCGGTTATCAAAAAGACAAAAACAGGCTATTCGACAGACGCCAAGGTTTTGGAGGCACTCGAGGGCAAGCATCCGCTGATTGCGACCATTTTGGAGCACCGCAAGCTGGCCAAGCTGCAGAGCACATATTTGGATGGCTTGAAGCCGCTTGTTAATGCCAAGACGGGACGTATCCATACGCATTTCCAGCAGACGGTTACGGTGACAGGACGCTTGTCCAGCACTGACCCGAACCTGCAGAATATCCCGACGCGCACGGAGGAGGGCAAACAGATTCGCCGCATTTTCGTTCCGGGCGCAGGCTATGATTATCTTATGAGCTGCGATTATTCGCAGGTGGAGCTGCGTATTCTGGCCTGCATTGCGCAGGACGAGCTGCTTTTAGATGCCTTCCGTCATGGGCAGGATATCCACGCCCGCACCGCTGCCGAGGTCTTCGGTGTGCCGCTGGCTGAGGTAACGCACGAGATGCGCAGCAGGGCGAAGGCTGTCAACTTTGGCATTGTGTACGGCATCAGTGACTTTGGCTTGGCTAAGCAGCTGGACGTAGGCCGTAAGGAGGCCGCAGGCTATATCGAGAGCTATTTTGCGCGTTATACAGGCGTAAAAAAATATATGGAGGATATTGTGGCGAAGGCGCGTGAGCAGGGCTATGTGAGCACGCTTATGGGCCGCCGCCGCTATCTGCCGGATATTCGTCACAGCAACTTCAATCTGCGCAGCTTTGCTGAGCGTACTGCTATCAATACGCCGATTCAGGGTACTGCTGCGGATATCATGAAGAAGGCTATGATTGACGTGGAGCGTGCGCTGGAGCAGGCTGGCTGCAAGAGCAGAATTCTGCTGCAGGTACACGATGAGCTGGTGCTGGAGGTTACAGAGGATGAGCGGGAGCGCGTGGCAGAGCTGGTGCGCGCGACGATGCAGGCGGCTGCAAGTCTGGAGATTCCGCTGCTTGCTGATGTAAATTTTGGCAAGAATTGGGCAGAGACGAAGTAAAGTAATATATAAATAGCGTTCAGAAAGAAGGAATACTAATGCCGGAAATGCCGGAGGTTGAGCAAGTACGTAAAACGCTTGCTCCGCATATAGAGGGAAAGAAGATTCTGGCGGTGGAGGTTATGCTGGACCGCCTGATTAAATATCCCAGCCCGGAGAAGTTTGTGGAGGGGCTGGTTGGTAAAACGATTCGCCGCGTGGGGCGCAGGGGCAAGTATCTGGTGCTGGAGACGGCGCCGGATCAGCAGCTGATTGTGCATCTGCGGATGACGGGTGCTTTGATTGCGCAGAAGGCAGAGGCGCCTGCGCCGAGCTATGCCAAAATTAAATTTACGCTCAGCGACGAAGTGACGATGTGGTTCACTGATATCCGCACCTTTGGTACGCTGTATCTGGTGACGCAGCATGATACCTATATTGAGGGTTACGAAACGCTTGGGCCTGAGCCCTTGAGCGCAGGCTTTAATGCAGAGTATCTGACGCCGTTGGCGCAGAAGAGCCGCAAGGCGATAAAAACGTTTATTCTTGACCAGCACATTATTGCTGGCTTAGGCAATATTTATGCTGATGAATGTCTGGCGCTGGCAGGTATTTTGCCGATGCGTGCGGCCAACAGTCTGAGCAGTGAGGAGCTGGTGCGCTTGTGCGAGGCGGTGAATGCTGTTATCGCGCAGGGCATCAAAAATCACGGTACAACCTTTCGCGATTATAAGGATGGCGAGGGCAATAAGGGCGATAATCAGAATCATCTTTTGGTATATAGCCGCGCAGGGCAGCCGTGCAAAAAATGCGGGCGCACGCTGGTGCAGACGAAGATTGGCGGCAGAGGCAGTGTTTATTGCGAAAATTGCCAGAAATAGGAGTAGAATTTCATGATAACAATTGGTTTAACAGGTGGTATTGCTTCCGGCAAGAGTACGGTTTCCGCTGAGCTGCGCCGACTGGGGCTGCCGATTTTTGATGCAGACGCCGAGGCGAAGCTGGCTGTGGCGAAGGGCAGTGATGGTCTGGCACAGGTGATAGCAGCTTTGGGCAGCGAATATCTGACTGACGAGGGCGAGCTGAACCGTGCGAAGGTGGCAGAGCGCGTTTTTCACGATAAGGAAGCGCTCAAGACGATTGAAGCAATCATCCATAAAATAGTGTGGGCGCGTGCAGAGCAGTTTATGCAGGAGAACCGCAGCGCAGAGAAGCAGCTGGCGGTGCTCGATGTGCCGCTTTTGATTGAATGCGGCTGGCATAAGCTGGTCGACAGCGTGTGGCTGGTGGCTGTGAGCCGCAAGCAGCAGATTGAACGCGCTATGCTGCGCAGTGGCATGACGGCAGACGAGGTGGAGGCACGCATTGCTGCTCAGATGTCGCTGGCAGAGAAGAAAAAATATGCTGATATAGTGCTCGACAACAGCGGTACGCTGGAGGAAACGCTGGCAGCGGTGCATAAAGAGCTGGCGCAGCTCGCAGGTGATGGCTGTGGCGAGAAGGCGTAGGCGGCGCAGCGCGAAGAGTCGTCTGCGGCGCTTGCTGGTGCTGCTGGCGGCGTTCTGCCTGCTCTGCTTTGGCGGCTGGAAGGTCTGGAGCAGCGATGCGGTGCAGATGCGCTTCGTCTATATGTGGGATTATCAGCAGGATATTATCACCTACAGCCAAAAGAATAATGTTGACCCCTTCCTGGTGGCGGCGATTATCAAGAACGAGAGCAACTTTAAGCATAAGGCCGTGTCAGGCGTGGGCGCAGTCGGACTGATGCAGATTATGCCGGATACAGGACGCTGGATTGCCGAGCAGATGGGGCTTAAAAATTATCAGGACAGTGATTTGTATATCACCAAGACTAATATCCGCATGGGCTGCTGGTATGTGGGCGAGCTGGAGCATGAGTTTCAGCAGAACATGACGCTGGTGATGATTGCTTATAATGCAGGACGTGGGCAGACGCACGAGTGGATGCAGGAAAATAACTGGACATATGATTTTAATGATGTGCAGGCCATTCCTTTTCCTGATACGCGTGAATATGTAGCGAAGGTGCTGTATGACCGCGACAAATATTATCTGCTGTATAAGGACAGGCTGAACAGCAGAAGCGAGTGATTTCAGACGAGAGCATTGGTCAAAACGGCTGATGCTCAGCGGTCTGAAAAAAAATAAAAAACCTGTAAAAAGTGCTTGACAAAAAAACGATGATGCCTTATAATTATATTCGTTGCTGATGCAGTAACAAACAACTAAAAAATGCGGTAGTGGCGGAACGGCAGACG
>URVO01000078.1 GCA_900551335.1 uncultured Phascolarctobacterium sp. | reverse complement strand
GGAGCAGCCATTATACTTCCATTACTTCTTTTTCTTTATTTGCTGCAACAGCGTCGATATCTTTCATTACCTTGTCGGTCAGCTTTTGTACCTTCTCAGTACCCTTCTTAGCCTCGTCCTCAGTAATCTCTTTAGCCTTTTCAATCTTTTTGATTGCATCGTTGGCATCACGGCGCAGGTTACGAACAACTACGCGATATTCCTCTGCTTTTTTATGCACAACCTTAACGAGGTCTTTACGACGCTCTTCGGTCAGCTGCGGCAGGTTCAGACGGATGCAAACGCCATCGCTGTTCGGGTTCAGGCCCAGGTCAGATTTCATGATAGCCTTTTCGATATCCTTCATAATAGTTTTTTCCCAAGGCTGGATAACAATCATACGCGGCTCCGGAACGGTTACGCTTGCTACCTGAGTTACAGGAGTCGGGGTACCATAGTATTCTACCATAACCTTCTCCAGCAGAGACGGAGTAGCGCGGCCTGCACGCAGGGCAGCCAGATCAACGCGCAGTGCGTCGACGGACTTGCCCATCTTTGTTTCAATACCGCTGATAATTTCGTTTACAGTTGCCATTATTTTTTACCTCCTACCAGGGTACCAATCATTTCGCCGGCAGCGACACGTTGAATATTACCCGGTTCATCAATGTTAAATACTACAATAGGAATGTTGTTGTCCATGCACAGGCTGATAGCAGTGGAGTCCATAACCTGCAGATGGCGTTGGATTACCTCGATATAGTCCAGAGTGTCGAACTTCTTCGCATCTGGATTCTTAGCCGGATCGCTGTCATAAACGCCGTCAACGCCCTTCTTAGCCATGAGGATAACATCTGCTTCGATTTCTGCAGCACGCAGAGCAGCAGTCGTATCCGTAGAGAAGTACGGGTTACCGGTGCCGGCAGCAAAGATAACAACTCTTGCCTTTTCCATATGACGGATAGCACGGCGACGGATATACGGTTCTGCAATCTGGCGCATTTCGATAGCAGTCTGGACGCGGGAAGAAACGCCTAATTGCTCCAGCGCATCCTGCAAAGCCAGGGAGTTGATAACAGTAGCCAGCATACCCATATAGTCAGCAGTAGCACGGTCCATGCCCTTATTGCTGCCGCTCAGGCCACGCCAGAAGTTGCCGCCACCATTAACAACTGCAACCTCAACGCCGGATTCTACAACAGCCTTAACCTGCTGCGCCAAAGTATTTACAACCTCCGGATCAATACCAAAGCCGCTGAGCTTTAAAACGACGCGTTTGAATTTCTTTAATTCTGTCACAATAACAACCTCCCAGGTGTATCTAATTTTAGTCTTGTATTCTATTCAACAATTATACCAAAAATCCCTGCTTTATTCTAGCAGAAATTTTGTGAAGAACGATTTTGCTACAAACTTTACATAAACAGTCCAACATCTGACCATAGAAAATTTTCATCTTCTGGTAATATCTATATAGCCAATTAGCGCTATAATAGAGTTTATAATTTTATTTGATTAAAGGGGATTTGTTCTAATGGAAAATATTCAAAAGACAAAAGCAGCGAACAGCACCTTCGCTATCTGCATTACAGCCTTATTCATGGCGCTCAATATTATGATGAGCTCCTTCGGCCTGCCTGTACCGGGCGGCCATCTTTACCTTAACGACGTCATTATCTGCACAGCAGCTATCCTGCTGCCTGACGCCAAGGCTGCCTTCATCGTCGGCGGCGTAGGCGCGTTCTTGGGCGATTTGTTCTTCTACCCCACGCCGATGTTCGTTTCCCTCGCTACGCATGGCGTGCAGGCGCTGGTTATCAGCTATCTGGCGCACAAGGACGGCAAGGTAAGCTTCAAGGGCGCTGCGCTCGGCGTTTTCATCGGTGCCATCATCATGGTAGTCGGCTACTCCTTAGGCCGTGCGTTCATCTACAGCACGCCGCATTACGCTTATATCAAGCTGCCGTACCAGATTCTGCAGGCTGCAGTCGGTGCAGTCGGCGGTATGCTGCTCTGCTTCAAGGGCGGACTGCTGGCAAGCTTTGAAAAGAATTATCTTAAATAAGCGCAAATTAATCTCATAAGCTGCAAAAAAATTGCAGGCTGATGCCAAACGCTCAGCCTGCTTTTTTGTTGGTTAGAAGTCAATTCCCTGCATAACAGACAAAATAGTTTTTTTATTTCTCTCATGAAGATACGCAGGATTTAAGCTTCTCTTACGATATTGCAGATACGTTCCTTCTGTTTCTTTAATAAGCAGCTTCGTAAAAAACTGTTCCCAACTAAAATATTCCTTGCTATCAACATAATCCTCTGGTACTTCCAAAACGTTACGCAAAGAAGCATTGTTTATAATGCCCGACTGCAATATAATCCATTCAAATGATTCAGGTAAATACAATTTGACATTATCATGTTGAATCGCCTGCTTATATAAAGCACTCATCTCTGGCCCAATAGCAGCGCCATCAGCTATAAGACAAATCTCTTGCTTCCCGGATTTTTTTAATACTGAAAACAAATTAGACTTTCCCTCTGCACTAACACACTCTATGTCGCTGCCATCACAAATATTTTTGAAAAACTCATAACCTGAATTAGAATCTTCGACTATGATTTTTTTCGGCTGAAGCGGCAAAGATTGCAGATTTGCATATATACGATACGTCTGCTGATAAATTCTGCGTGTATTTTGATACTTGCCAGAAGAATGCAAGCCATATATCTCTTCTACGCTATATGGCAGATTATAAAGATTTTCTCGCGTTATAATAACAAAATAATTATCTGAGCCCTTTACCGCAGCAGCAAACTCCTCTGTATTAATAAAATCATTACCTTCATCAATAAAAAGAATCATACCGCGTAAATTAGCCAAAATAATTTTCCAGTCTATACCCTCAAGAACGCGGCATGGAACATCACAACGTACATCTATACCACTTGAGCTGCCTAAGTTCATATGCTGTCTAAGCATATCTACAAGCGTAGTCTTGCCGGTGGCACTATTTCCCTGTATAATGGTAATATTTCTTTTGATATCAAACTCATAATGCAGCCTGTTATTTTGAATTATTACTCTATGCCTGCCCTTCATACATAGTCACCTGCTATTTCCACAAATTCTTGCATATTATGCACCACACTGCCTGTATTCAAAATTTTAGCAGTGAAGGCTCTGTCGCCGAAATCCATAATATGACGTAAATTAATAGTCAGTTCCCTGTCCTCAGCAAGCTGCAAAATCCATTTGGCGCAATTATCGCCGCAAGCAGACACATTAAAAACCTTGCCGCTTTTATCAAAGGCTATAAGTATCAGCGTCTTTACGCCACCAGAAAGCTGCTTTACAGATATGGGCCCTAAAACCGGACTATCTATCAAATGGGCACTGATAACCTCAGAATTATCAACATCCTTAATCATGGCTTTTGTAAGTTCATCAGTAATCCATTCATCCTCATAACGATTATCAAAATAAACTGGTGGATGATAAACGGCTTCTTCCATATTTCCTAAATATATGTTAAGCATAAAATCGTCCTCCCTAAAAAAATAATCCTGTCGCTCATATAACATGAACAACATCGTTCTGATTTTATTATAACACATTTTTCAAAGCATCGTCTTCTAAAACCTCTGGCCTAAAAAATAAAAAACGATGACCGCAGCCATCGTTTTTCAATACTAGGTTTTAGCTCTTATTTAACCTCTACCAGCTCGATATGGAAGTTAAGCTCCTTGCCTGCCATCTCATGGTTAGCGTCGAAGGTGATGTTGGTGTCGTCCTTCTCCGTTACCAGTACAGGAACGGGCTGACCAAGCTGATTCGTCAGATAAACTCTTTGGCCAACCTCCAGCTTCTCAGAGCCCGGCAGCTTAGCAATCGGCATCGTGAAGATAGCAGCAGGATCTGCCTCGCCATAAGCCTCAGCAGGCAGCAGATGGATATCCACCTCAGCGCCCAGCTCCAGATCAGCAACAGCAGCATCGAAGCCTTTAATCATCTGACCAGCACCGCAGACAAACTCCAGCGGCTCGCCATGGTCATAGGAGGAATCAAACTGCGTACCATCGTTAAAGGTTCCCTTATAATGCACACGCAAGGTTTTGCCGACGTTGCGGCCTTGTAATTCATTACTCATTAATAATCACCTCATAAATAATATTAGATATAGCAAAGCTAAAAGCTTATATCAGCTTAATTTCTTCTGCCCTTATCCTCGCCGTTGCCACTGGGCACAAGATACCTTGTCCCCACCAGCTCGTCAGGCAGATACTGCTGCTCCACCCAGCCGCCGGGAAAATTATGCGGATACTTATAATCCAGCCCATGCCCCAGCTTGGCAGCTCCCGGATAATGCGCATCACGCAAATGCTTAGGCACGCTGCCGCAATTTTTATTACGCACATCAGCGCGCGCGTTCACAATGCCCATATACGAAGCATTGCTCTTGGGCGCGTTGGCGATGTAGCACACCGCTTCAGCCAGCGGAATCTGCGCCTCCGGCCAGCCCACAAAGTCAGCGGCCTGCGCCGCCGCGTTCGCCACCACCAGCGCCTGCGGATCAGCAAGACCGACATCCTCGGCAGCACAGATTACGATACGACGCGCGATAAAGCGCAGCTCCTCACCGCCCTCAATCATCCGCGCCAGATAATGCAGTGCTGCATCCGCATCACTGCCGCGCATACTTTTAATAAACGCACTGACAATATCGTAATGCTGGTCGCCCTTCTTGTCATAGCGCTGCAGAGCAGTACCAATAACGCTTCTCAGCGTCTCCACAGTCAGCACACGCTCGCCGTTTTCCGGCAGCATGAATTCTGCCTGCTCAAGGATATTCAATGCTCGTGGGCGCTAACACAGCGTTTTATTCGCAAGCGCTGTGTTAGCGCCCACGAGCATCAGGAAATCAGCAATAATCTTCAACGCCTCCGGCTCAGCAGCAAAGCTGTCGCCAAAGCCGCGCTCCGCATCCGCAATCGCACGCTCAAGAATCTGCACAATCTGCGGCGGCTGCAGCTTTTCGAGCCGCACAACCTTCATGCGTGAAAGCAGCGGCGAATTTATCTCAAAGAAGGGATTCTCTGTTGTCGCACCAATGAGCACAATCGTACCATTTTCTACGTAAGGCAGCAGCACGTCCTGCTGCGCCTTATTGAAGCGATGAATCTCGTCGATGAACACTATCGTGCGGCCCATGCCTGCACGCCTGTCGTCCTGCGCCTTCGCAATCAGCTTGCGCAGCTCCGGCACGCCGCTCGACACCGCATTAATCGACACAAACTTCTCGCCTGTGACGTGCGCAATCACCTGCGCCAGCGTCGTCTTGCCTGTTCCAGGAGGGCCGTAGAACAGCACCGACTGCAGCGCATCACGCTCAATCATGCGGCGCAAGGGCGAACCCACGCCCACAGCGCTCTCCTGCCCTACAAAATCGCTGAGCCGCTCCGGACGCATACGATCAGCAAGAGGCTTCGTCTGCTTTTGTTCACTTGCAAATAAATTGCCGAATAAATTATCCATCATTTATACCTTCAAAATTACAAACAAAAAAAATTAATCCCCACAATGCCGTCCTTACTCCATGTTTTGAACCTGCGAGTGCAGGTGGGTGCCTTCCCTAACAATCGCAAACTTCCACTCAAAGGAGGCACGTTTTTGAAAGAAGGAGTATCAGGCTCCCTAGGTTAGAGTGTTGGCTCAAAACCTGTGGAGCAATGTAACGAACATCGCAGGGGTATAATCAGCTTAGTTCTTTATTGTCTTGCCGAATTCTTTCGACATACATATAATACCAAAAATGGAAGCGTTTTTCAACGCTTCCAGCAAAAATTTTCTAATTTTTTCTTACGTCTATCCTCTTGACAAGGACATACAAAAGTGCTAGTGGGAAAGCAATTTCTTGCTCTCCCACCAATCAACTAAAGACGAAGTCTTATTTACTTTCTTTCTTCATGAGTAAAGAAGTCTTAATATGCAGCTCACGCAGCTGTTTCTCATCAACATCATTCGGAGCCTGAGTCATGAGATCGGAAGCGCTCTGAGTTTTCGGGAAGGCGATTACGTCGCGGATAGAATCACGCTGAGCCATAATCATGATCAGACGATCCAGACCGAAAGCCAGACCACCGTGTGGCGGAGCACCGTATTCGAATGCGTTCATCATGAAGCCAAACTTCTCTTGTGCTTCTTCATCGGACAGGCCGATAGCTTCGAATACCATCTTTTGTACGTCACGGCGATGGATACGGATGGAGCCGCCGCCGATTTCGGTACCGTTGAGAACCATGTCATATGCTTTAGCATATACCTTGCCCGGATCGCTCAGGAGCAGCGGCAGGTCTTCGTCACGCGGAGCGGTGAACGGATGGTGCATTGCAACAT
>URVO01000077.1 GCA_900551335.1 uncultured Phascolarctobacterium sp. | reverse complement strand
ACGCCGATGACAAGGCCGACGGCGATTTGTTTGATAAGTGCCACTTCATTGAGAATGGCAAGATATTTGTTAAACACAACGACTCCCCCTAATATAAAAAAGTGTTAGTAGTAATGTTGATAGTATATATCATTGTTATGGGAAAGTCAAGTACAGAACGAACAATGTATTTATATAGTAGACAGCGTTGGCGCGCGTACACTTAATGCAGAATTTTGCTGTACCTACGTGCGTAGATTGTAAAAAATGAAACACTTTTCTAAGTGTCTTGTGTGGGAAGTACTGTCTGCGTGGAAGGGAGATGAATATTTTGCCGTATGACGTTGACAGATGCGTGTTTTTTACCTATCCTATACATAGACGACGGGAAAAATTTTATTTTTGGCGTTTTATTAAGAAATTTTGCGGGCTTTTAGCTTATTGTGTAGAGAAAAAGGAGAGGCTGCAATGGCGATACGTGCAGATTTACATATTCATACGACTGCTTCCGACGGAACGTGGACTCCGGCGGAGCTGATAGAGGAGGCGCAGCGCTGCGGTATAGGGCTGCTGGCGGTGACAGACCATGACAGTGTGGCGAACGTAGCGGAAGCAGGCAGGCTGGCGGCGCAGGCAGGTATAGGCTTTCTTCCGGGGGCGGAAATTTGCTCGACGAAGGGCGATTTGTCGTTTCATATTCTCGGCTATGGGATTGATATTACCAATAAGCTGCTAGTGGAGCTGATGCGTCATAATGAGGATTTGCTGGAGCAGAAGGACGTGGACAGCATCCGCCTTTTGGCACGCGCTGGCTGGGATGTAGATGAGGCTGAGTTTTCGCGTTATACCTATGATAGGAGGCGCGGTGGCTGGAGGGCGTTGGCATACCTGATTGATAAGGGCTTGTGCACAGGCGTGAATGATTTTTTTCAGCGGATTTTTACGCCGGAGCATGACCTTGGCTTTCCGACCTTCCCTGCGATTAGCGAGGTTATTGAAGCGATTCATGGTGCCGGAGGCGTAGCGCTGTGCGCTCATGCGGCGAGCGGCTTTCATGGTCCGGGACTAGAGCAGGTTATGGACCTGCTGCGTGTAGAAAGCTTTGACGGCTTTGAGTGCTATCATTCTAATCATAGCGAGGAGGGTACGCAGCGTCTTGTGCGCCATTGCAGGAAGCATAAGCTGCTTATCAGCGGCGGCAGCGACTGCCACGGAGCGTTTGTACCGGGCAGACATTTAGGTGAGCCTTACGTGGATACGGAGATGCTGAAGCTGCCGTTTATAGACCGTCTATAAGAGGTTTGCAGCCTGTAAAGAAAAAATCCGAAAAATAAATTAAAAATCTAGAAAAACGTTCGACTTTTTGCGAGCATTGTGGTATGATAATAGCGTAAAGTATAACAAAGTTAACAATGACGGAGGCGCAGACAGCACGCGCTGGTTACTCCTCTGCCGAGAAAATTTTTAGGAGGCATTACAATGCAAGAGTACAAACCGTTTAAATCCGGCAAGGTTCGTGAGATGTATGATGCTGGCGACAGCATTATTATGGTAGCTACCGACCGTATTTCCGCATTTGACCATATTCTGAAAAACAATATCGTTAAGAAAGGCACTGTGCTGACTCAGATTTCCAAATTCTGGTTCAATATGACCAAAGACATCGTGCCTAACCATATGCTTTCTGTTGATGTTAAAGATATGCCTGAATTCTTCCAGAAACCGGAATTCACCGGCAACAGCATGAAATGCCAAAAGCTGAACATGCTGCCTGTTGAATGCATTGTTCGTGGCTACATCACCGGCAGCGGCTGGGAAAGCTACAAAAAGACTGGCGAAATCTGCGGTATTAAGCTGCCTGAAGGCCTGCAGGAATCCGAAAAGCTGGCTGAGCCTATCTTCACTCCGAGCACTAAGGCTGAAATCGGCGACCATGACGAAAACATCAGCGTTGAGCAAAGCATCGAAATTCTCGAGAAGCTCTATCCGGGCCGTGGCAAGGAATATGCTCTGAAGCTGCGCGATTACACCATTGCTATCTATAAAAAATGTGCTGCTTATGCTTTAGAGCGTGGCATCATCATTGCTGATACCAAGTTTGAGTTCGGTCTGGACGAAAACGGCGAGGTTGTACTGGGTGACGAAATGATTACTCCGGACTGCTCCCGCTTCTGGCCGCTGGAAGGCTACAAGGTTGGCCAAGGCCAGCCGTCCTATGACAAGCAGTTTGTACGCGATTGGCTGAGTGCAAATCCTGATGCAGGCTATGAGCTGCCGCAGGATGTTATCGACAAAACCATCGCTAAGTACATCGAAGCTTATGAGCTGCTGACTGGCGAAAAGTTCGATTTCTAAGTCGACAAAGGTACACAAAAGTGTAAAGAATGTAGCAAAAAATGCTATACAAAATATTTTTCTCGTGAGATTGTATAAAAAGTGTTTACAAAACCCTAGTGATGCTGTATAATTTCATCATAAACAACAACGGCGTTGGATTAGCTCAGAGCTAACTATATCCGTTGTTGTTTTTTTGTTTTCCTGCTGTATAGAAAAAAACGCAGAGGAAAAAGCGAAAAGTGCTTCATCACGTAACCGAATGCCACCGTAGAAAGAAACAAGGTGGTTCGTGGAAGCGGCCAATTGAGGGGACTTTTGGAAATGCTGAAAGTAGAGAGCACTGCCGGTCGGGGGGGCCGGACAGTAATGGTTGCGTGAGAATAAAAACGCCCGCGTTATGCGGGTTTTTTTATGCGTAAAAATAAGCATCAGCGTCTACGGCGTGCGTAGCTGCTGATGCTTTTTCGTGTGCGTATGCTTTTTATACTATCGTGCCGCCGCCGACTACGATGTCGCCGTCGTACATAACGACAGACTGGCCCTTGGTGATCGCGCGCTGCGGCTCGTCGAAGACAAGCTCGAGCGTGTCAGCGTCGGGTTGGGTGACGGTTGCCCATTGCTCCTGCTGATGGTAGCGGATGCGTGCCTTGACGCGGCGAGGCTCCGTGATAGCATCGCAGTCGATGAGGTTGATGCTTTTGGCGGTGACGTTCCTTGTGAACAGGCCCTCGTTCGTCGTGAGGATGACGGCGTTGGCCTTGGTGTCAATCTCTTTGACGTACATCGGCTGAGGCAGCGCTAGACCTAAGCCCTTGCGCTGGCCGACGGTGTAATGGATGATGCCCTTGTGTCTGCCGAGAACGTTGCCTGCTTCGTCGACAAAATTGCCGGGCGGGAACTTTCTGCCGAGGCGTGCTTCAATAAAGTCGGCATAGGTGCCGCTTTGGATAAAGCAGATGTCTTGGCTGTCATGCTTGTGCGCATTGATAAAGCCGTGCTTTTCGGCGATTTCGCGCACCTGTGTCTTGTGCAGGCTGCCCAGCGGGAACATGGCGTGCGCCAGCTGCTCCTGCGTGAGCGAGTAGAGCACGTAGCTTTGGTCCTTCAAGGGGTCGACAGCCTTACGCAGCAGATAGCGGCCTTTGGCTTCGTCGTAGCTGATTTGTGCATAGTGGCCGGTAACAACATAGTCGCAGCCAAGCTCCTGCGCACGCACGAAGAGCTGGTCAAATTTCAGATAGCGGTTGCAGTCGATGCAAGGATTCGGCGTTCTGCCGTTGACGTAGGCATCGACGAAACGGTCGATAACGTCGTGCTCGAAGCGTTCAGCAAAGTTGAAAACGTAATAGGACATGCCAAGGCTGGTCGCTACGCTGCGTGCGTCGGCTACGTCGTCGATAGAGCAGCAGCTGTTGGCCTTAGAAACGCCGATATCCTCGTTGGCAAAAAGCTTCATGGTTACGCCTGTGCATTCGTAGCCCTGCTCGAGCATCATCAATGCGGAAACGCTGGAATCAACGCCGCCGCTCATGGCGATTATTGCTTTCTTGTTCATAATATTTCTCCTTCTGGTTTATTCTAAAGTGCGGCGTACATCGCCGATGTCAGTTACGATATTATAGCCTGCCCTGCGCACGCGTGCTTCAAGGCAGCCACGGCATTGGGCCGCCTCCTCGCCTGTGCAGATTTTGTTGGCGTAAAGCTCGTATTTCTTGCGCACGCCGACAGGTGAAAGATTGGGCATGACGACGTTGCCGCCGGCCTTCAGCCCCAGCTCGCGTCCTTCATGATGAATTGTGCCGAGGGCGGTTGTCGACGGCAGCAGGGCGTAGGGGAAAAGCAGGCGCAGCATAGACAGCAGGCGCAGCGTCTGCTCTAGTGTGCCGCTGGGTTTATCCTTAAACGGCGTGTGCTCATGCGTGATATAGGGACCGATGCCTATCATATCAGGCTGCAGCTCTTGCAGAAAGCGCAAATCACTGATGAGTGTTTGCGGCGTCTGATAGGGTGAGCCGACCATGAAGCCGGAGCCGACCTGATAGCCGATTTCCTTAAGATCGAACAGGCAGCGCTTGCGGTTTTCCAGACTCATGCTGGCAGGATGCAGCTTGGCATAATGCTCTGCGTCAGCTGTTTCGTGGCGCAGCAGGTAGCGGTTGGCGCCGGCATCGAAATAAGCCTGATAGCTGGCGCGGCTTTTTTCGCCAATGGACAGCGTAATCGCGCAGTCGGGATGCTGCCTACGGATGGCGCTGACGATAGAACAGATTTTGTCATCTGTATAATAAAGGTCCTCGCCGCCCTGTAAAACGAAGGTGCGAAAGCCCAATTTGTAGCCTTCAGCGCAGCAGGCAAGAATTTCCTCCTGCGAAAGTCGATAGCGTTCGGCAAGACTGTTGCCTGAACGGATGCCACAGTAATAGCAGTTGTTTTTGCAGTAATTGGTGAACTCTATCAGTCCACGGATATAGACCTTGTCGCCGTAGTATTGGCGGCGGAGCTTGTCGGCTGCGCAGGCCAGCAGCTCGTTGATGTCGTCCTCTGTACCGGTAAGCAGCGCCAGCAGCTCGGCGTCGCTCAGATTGTGCTCGCTGGCGAGCTTAGCAATAATATTAGCAGTTGTTTGTGACATATTGTTATCTCCGCAGATGCTTTACAGCGTCTGCAACCTTATTTATGATAGTCTGCACCTCGACCATGGTGTTGTAGGCGCAGAGCGAGAAGCGCAGGGCGCTTTGAGCCATTTCGCTGCTCAGGCCGAGGGCAAGCAGTACGTGGCTAGGCTCGAGCGAGCCTGCGGAGCAGGCGGAGCCGGACGAGCAGCAGATGCCTGCATTGGCCAGCAGGGAAAGCAGTGCTTCGCCATTTACGCCCTGAAAGCTGTAGTTGACAGTGCCGGGGAGGCAGTGCTCACGGCTGCCGTTGAAGCTGGCGCCGGGAATTTGCTCAAGGCCTGCACGCAGGGAATCGCGCAAATTAGTTATATAAGCAGTGTTGGCAGCAAGCTGCTCCTGCGCATCCTTGAACGCTGCAGCAAGACCGACGATGCCGGGCAGGTTTTCGGTGCCTGCACGCTTGCCGCGCTCCTGACCGCCGCCGCGGATAAGGCTGGTGAGCTGGATGCTGCTCTTGGCGAATAAAAGACCTACGCCCTTCGGCCCATGAAATTTGTGTGCGGACAGCGAAAGCATATCAATATTATCACACTGGACGTCGATATCGACATGGCCTGCGGCCTGCACAGCGTCCGTGTGGAAAAGCACGCCACGCTGGCGGCAAAGCGCACCGATTTCCCTTATAGGCTGGATGGCGCCGGTTTCGTTGTTGGCGTACATGACGGAAACAAGGCAGGTTTCATCGGTGAGAGCAGCCGTGACCTGTGCGGCGGTAACGATGCCGTCCTTTTGCGGACGCAGCAGCGTAACCGTGAAGCCCTGCTCCTCTAGCGCTTCGAGCGTGTGCAGGATAGCGTGATGCTCCATCGCTGTCGAGATGATGTGGCGCTTGCCCTGCTGCCTGCCGATAGCTGCGGCACTGATAAGCGCTTGATTATCTGCCTCGCTGCCACCGGAGGTGAAGAAAAGCTCTTTCGGCGCACAGTGCAAAAGCTGCGCCAGTTGCTGGCGCGCACTGAACAGTGCAGCGGCGCTGCGCTGACCTAAGATATGGACGCTTGACGCATTGGCATATGTTTCTTGAAGATAGGGGAGCATTGCCTTGACAGCAACGTCGCTCATTTTTGTTGTGGCTGCATTATCTGCATATATAAATTGCATTTCCATAGTAATAAAATATTCTCCTTTAGCAGCAGAAATCCTGCTTTTACTTTTTTATTATACGCTTGCTGGTGCAGGATTTACAGCTCAGGCAGCGTATTTTAGCTAAAATTCAATTCCTACTGTCTTAATATGTTTCATATGGTACAGTACGGACCTTTTTTTGTCAAGCGAAGAAATTTTTAATTCTTTTTGTTGACAAGGGGAAAAAAATCAGTATAATAATACCCATGAAACAGCTATGATTACTAGAGATTGTAGCGACGCAGGAAATGAGGTCTTACACATGAGGAACTTACATTATAAT
>URVO01000076.1 GCA_900551335.1 uncultured Phascolarctobacterium sp. | reverse complement strand
CAGCTTATGCTTTGTAGCAGTATGGGCAAGAAATTAACCGAGCTGTTTGCCGAAAACTATAGCAAGGCGACAGGCGTAAAGGTAAAAATCAGCTATCTCCCTGCCGGCACGCAGAAGGAGCGTCTTGATTATCTGCGCCAGAATAAGTTTGACGTTTGGCTGGGCGGTACGTCGGAGGAATATTTTCTTGCTGATGAGCAGAAGATTTTGCAGCCCTATATCGTCAAGGAAGCCTATAAGGTTCCGGCGGAGCTGCGCAACCGTACAGGACAGTGGACGAGCCTGTATCTAAGCTATATTGCTTTTTTGAGCAACAAAAATAATCTGCATGCCTATGGCCTTTATGCGCCGGAGAGCATGGAGGAGCTGCTGGCGCCGCAGCTGAAGGATGAAATCGTACTGGCAGACTTTAATCTTGGCGGCGCGAGCTACGGCATGATAACCTCGCTGTGGCAGCTGCGCGGCAAGAATGAGGCGTTGGCCTATGCCGGCAGGTTTAATGCGCAAGAGCCTGAGTATACGTCTGGCTTTGGTGAAGCAGTCGACAAGGTATATATTGGCAAAAAAACTGTGGCTGTGGTGCCGCTTGATTATGCTTTGCGTCTGGAGCGTCAGCATTCGCATCTTTTTGCTACTGTGGTGAAGGACGCTAACCGCAATATGCTGACCTGCGCGGCGATTATGCGCAACGCAGAGCATGTGGAGGAGGCGCGTGCCTTCCTCGATTATCTCATGAGTGACGAGGGGATGGAGCTTTTGCCTGCCAACGGCTATCACTATATCTGGCATGTAAAAAAATATCCGTATAATGACGGGCGGCGTGAGCTGCTCGGCAACATCAGCGTGCCTGTGGATGATTTAGGCTGGACGGCCAGCTCGAAGAGCGAGATTATCAGAGCCTGGCTCAATGCGAAAAAGCAGTAGAGAGCTGACTGCGAAATAGAAAGCGGACAATATTAAAGCCCGAAAACTGGCATTGACTGCCGGCCTTCGGGCTTTAAGTGTTTCTGTATTGTGTTATCCCAGCTTATGCTTTACGTGGTCAAGTGCCTGGTCAAAAAGGCTGAGCACATGCGCATCATCGAGAGAATAGATAACCTCCTTGCCGTCCTTGACGAACTTAACAAGGTTCGTTGCACGCAGAAGGCGCAGCTGATGAGAAATTGCAGAGTGCGTCATGTTGAGAGCTTCGGCAATACAGGTTACGCACATTTCCTCGTGCGCAAGTAGGGAGAGAATACGGATACGTGTCGGGTCACTGAGTACTTTAAAAATATCTGCCATCGGCTGGATATATTTTTCGTTTTCATGACCGGGAATGGGGAGAGAGTGAGTGTGGGTCATTGGTTTCACCTGCTTTATTTGTTAGTGTGATTTAGGCGCATACCTTTACTGAAAAAGTAGGCCAGAACTGCGTAGTAAAAGAAGCCGCCGGTTGGGGTTTTGCTGATAAACCACGTAGGAAAAAGAAAAAACGTAGTAATAATGAAAAGCAGCTGCGGCAGGCAGCCGAAGATACAGGCCAGTCCTTCCTCGCGATACCTTTGCTTGATATGGACGGCAGAAAGCACGCTATAGCGTGAAGCGAAAACGCCGAAGCAAAGACCGCTAAACGCATAGAGCAGCCAGTTGACTATTTGTGAAAAATCCATC
This sequence comes from uncultured Phascolarctobacterium sp., assembly GCA_900551335.1. Lineage (GTDB taxonomy): Bacteria > Bacillota > Negativicutes > Acidaminococcales > Acidaminococcaceae > Phascolarctobacterium_A. Next base: position 4,847 of record URVO01000076.1, on the reverse strand, counting down.
ATTTGTCCGCCTTATTGCCAGAAAACTGCTTGAGCAGACCGCCTTTGAGCAGCAGCCCGGCGATAATGCTGCCGCCGATAGTGCTGACGAGGAAGGGCGGGATGAAGAACCAGGCTGCGGCCTTGCTGCCCAGCAGCAGGGTCGCCATAATCCAGGCTACGAAACCGCCGATGATGCCTGTGCCGAAAATTTCTCCGGCCATAGCCGCAGGAATAGTGGCAAAGCGCTTGTAGGCCAGTCCTGCAAGCAGAGCGCCAATCATACTGCCCGGAAAGGCGAGCAGTGAGCCTGTGCCCAGCATATTGCGCAGGCAGGCGATGAGGAAGCCGATAGCTACGGCATAGTCAGGGCCGAGCAGCACTGCTCCCATGACGTTGATGGCGTGTTGTACCGGAAAGCATTTGGCAATGCCTGCCGGAATATAAATCAAATGCGCACTCAGCGTGCCGATGGCCACGAGCAGTGCAGCAGATGTGAGCTTTCGAGTTTGCATAAAAAATACCTCGCTTAAAAATTTTGAGTTAGTGTAAGCTTGCTCCTAACTATTATAGCATTGAACTGGAATTTTTCAAATACTTAGAGAGGATTTAGCAGTGTTTTTGTAGAATATTTATACAAACTGGTCTGAATATAGATAAGGAGTGATATTGGTGAAGCTTTTAGAGGGCGTAAAGGTAATAGATTTTTCTAAGTGGCTGCCTGGACAATACTGCGGTATGCTTTTGGGTGATTATGGCGCCGATGTTATAAAAATAGAGGATTTGGCAGGAGATGCGACGCGTCGCTTCTGGCCGGAGAAGGAGCCGGGCATGAGCTTTTGGCATCTGATGCTGAACAGGAATAAGCGTGGCGTGGCGCTGAATCTGAAGGCAGAGGGCGGCAGAGAGCTGCTTTTGAAGCTTTTGTCCGAGGCGGACGTTTTTCTGGAGGGCTTCCGTCCAGGTTACTTGGCGCGTTATGGTCTGGATTACGAGACAGTGCATAAAATCAATCCGCGGCTTGTTTACTGCTCGATTACCGGCTTTGGACAGAAGTGCCATAAGCCTGCGCATGATTTGAATGTTATCGGTCTGGCCGGACTCAACAGCCTTGATGATCTTGGCCGTGCCTGCGTTTCCGAGGTGCAGGTTTCGGCGATTGGCAGCGGTCTGAATGCGCTGAGTGCTATCAGCATGGCGCTGTTTGCGCGTGAGCGCAGCGGCGAGGGACAGTGGCTGGACGTTAATCTTTATGCAACGGCGCTGTCGATGCAGGTCACAGGCGCAAGTGCGCTGTGGGGCTGTGCGGAGACGGGCGATAAGCCCTTTGGCCGTATCGCTCATTATTATAATATCTACCGCACGAAGGACGGACGTTATCTTACGGTCGGCACGATTGAGCCGAAGTTCTGGCAGCGCTTCTGTGATTTAATCGAATGTCCGGAGCTGGAAAAGCGGCAGTATGATTTTGCACATGAGGACGAGCTGCTGCAGCTGCTGAAGCAGAAGCTTGCCGAGAAAACGCAGGCCGAATGGCTGGAGCTTATCGGCGGCGCGGAGTTCTGCGTGACGCCTGTGTGCAGCTTGGAGGAGGCGCTGCAGAGCGAGCTGACGCAGCAGGAGGACATCGTGCAGGAGGCAGACTGCGATTTGGGCAGGCTGCATTACCTTGGCGGTCCGGTAAAGTTCAGCGCCGCGCAGAGCGCGATTACCCGCCGTGCGCCGCGCTTAGGCGAGCATACGCAGGAGGTTTTGCGTGAGCTTGGCTATAGTGAAGAGCAGCTTGCAGAGCTTAGAGCGGCAAAGGCTGTGCTGTGAGCCTGAGGGCAGAAGGGAGCATAAAGTGAGGAAGATACTATTACGTTTTTTGATGACTGTGTTCATGGCCTGCAGCTTCTTTGTTGGCGGACAGCAGGCCGAGGCAGGGATGATTAGCCTTGAGGATGAAATAAAGATGGGGCGCGAGACGGCGCAGTCACTGGAGGCGAAGTATGGCGTGCTGCAGGATCCGTATCTGCAGGAGCGCGTGAATAATATCGGCCAAAGACTGGCGAAGGTGTGCGGCCGCGACGAGCTGACCTATTCCTTCAAGGTGCTGAACTGCAATGAGGTCAATGCACTGGCTTGTCCCGGCGGCTTTATCTACGTTTATAAGGGACTCATAGATTATATGCCGACAGATGCCGAGCTTTCCGGCGTTTTAGGCCATGAGGTTGGTCACGTAGCGAAAAAGCATACGGTGAACGCGATTGAAAAGCAGATGTGGACCTCGCTGATACTTATTGTTGCGACGAAGGGACAGGGCATGGGCCTTGTGCAGGCAGCGCAGCAGGCGCTTTTTGCCGGTTATAGCCGTACCGACGAGCGCGGTGCGGATAAGGAGGGCGTGAAAAACTCTATTGCTGCCGGTTTTAATCCTTATAGCATGCTGATTACGGTGTGGAAGCTTGATGATTTGTCGAAGCAGGGCGGCGGCGCCAAATATGGTCTGTTTAGCAGCCATCCGGAGCCGGAGGAGCGCGTGAAACGCGTGATGAAGCAGCTCAAGGAGTATAATATTCATCCTGATGTTGTTGTTACGGATGATAACCTTGCGACTGTCAAGGAAGGCAGCTGGAGCTTTAATATCAGCCAGAGCATCGGCAATACGAAGGCAAAGTACCGTGCCTATATGCTGGCAGGCGGCCTGTGGCAGGTACGCCAGCGCGGACCTGTTAACCCGAATCATTTTGTAGTCCATGACAATGGCAGCACTGCCGATATTTATTATGATGATATTCAGGTGCTGCGTCTGTATCAGCAGGATGCAGGTGCGTTTGGCAGCGCCGGAGCATATGCAGCGGCCTGTGCAGACATGCTGCGTCAATGGGCACCGCTGGCTAACGCCAACGATGCTAAACCGCAGAGCAGCAAGAGAAAATAAAATTTGGACATAGAAAAAGACCTTCTGTCTTGACATCAGACGGAAGGTCTTTTTTCCCTCTTACAAAGAAATAGGAAAAGAAATAAGAGAGACTTTATACACAGCTTGTTTTAGGCAAGCGGTGTGACGTTGATTGCCATTAGGCCGTTTTTGCCCTTGGCCAGCTGATAGGAAACTCGCTGGCCGGAATCAAGACAGCGATAGCCATGAGTTTTTACAGCGCTGAAATGTACGAAAACGTCTTCGCCGCTGCGGCGTTCAATAAAGCCATAGCCTTTAAGCGGATCGAACCATTTCACAGTGCCTATGTTGAGCATGTTATATCCTCCTTGAACTTTCAGTAAATTCCAACAGCTGTTGTAATTATTATAGCAAAGGAGGAGGAAAAAATCAACAGGAAATTTCAGAAAATTATTATATATTTTTATTGCGGCCCCAGAAGGCGTGAAATTTGCTGAGCAGCTCCTTGCCGGGCTTTTCCGGCCACAGCTCCTGCTTGTCGCTGCAGCGCATAGCGGCGGCCAGATGGTCATAAACATCAGGATAGAGCGCGTCGAGCTTGGCGATATGCTCCTTGATATCCTGACGCATGGTGTGGCCGTCGTAGGGGCAGGGGTTTTTGATGGGCTGCAGGCCGAGCTTGGCGACGAGCTCACGGATTTCGCTTTCGCGATAGTAGAGCAGCGGACGCAATACGGTGATACCGCTGCGCGACAGCGGCGTTACCGGCAGAAAGGTGCGCATTTGGCCGCTGGTCATGAGATTCATGAAAAATGTTTCTACGGCATCGTCATTATGATGGGCGAGCGCCACCTTGTTGAAGCCCAGCTCCTTGGCGCGGCGGTTGGTAGCAGCGCGGCGGAAGTAGGCGCAGGTGAAGCAGGGACTGCCGCCTTTTTTGGCGTGAGCCTCCATGACATTGACGTCGTCACTGTAATGCGTAAGGCCGAAGCGAGCGCAGAATTCCTCCAGCTCGGTCTTGGGAAAATTGGGCGCAAACATGCCGTTGACGGTGTAGCAGGCGAGCTCAAAGGGAATAGGCGAATATTTTTTGATTTCTGCGAGCATCGCGGTCAAAAGCATGCTGTCCTTGCCGCCGCTGAGACCGACGAGAATGCGGTCGCCGGGCTGCAGCATATCGAATTCGATAAGGGCGCGCCATAATTTGCTTAAATCCTCAGCAGGAACGAACGATTTATTTTTAGCCATACATAAGCCTCTTTTCTTAACAGGATGCTTATATTCTAACATATTGGCAGACTGCACTCAATATTTTCCTAGTATTTTGCTATGGATAGATGGTCGCCTAAGGAGCCTTTTTTGTGATATAATATAATGACTAATGATGTTTTTTATTTAGGCTGGGATACAGGGTATTCCGGGAGGATATGGAGGAAGCAGACTAATGACAGATACTATGCAGGGATTGAATTCAAAACAAATAGAAGCAGTACAGACTATCAATGGACCGATGCTGATTTTGGCAGGTGCAGGCAGCGGCAAGACGAAGGTCCTGACCTGCCGTATTGCGCATCTTTTGCAGCAGGGCGTGCGTCCTTACCGCATTTTGGCGATTACCTTTACGAATAAGGCCGCCAGAGAAATGCGCGAGCGTGTGGACCGAATTGCCGGAGCAGCTGCGCAAAGCGTGTGGCTGTTTACCTTCCACGCCTTCTGTGCGCGTGTGCTGCGTTATGATATAGACAAGCTGGGCACCTACAGCAACAATTTTGCTATTTATGATACGACGGATACGAAGAATATCATCAAGCAGGTGCTCAAGGAGATGAACCTTGACGACAAACGCTTTAAGGATACGACGATTCTTAACTATATCAGCAACGCGAAGAACGCGCTACAGACGCCAAGCGAATTTGCGCAGGCCGCAGGCGAATTTCATGAGCAGCAGGTAGCAAAAATTTATGCTGCTTATCAAAAGAAGCTGG
>URVO01000075.1 GCA_900551335.1 uncultured Phascolarctobacterium sp. | reverse complement strand
CCATCATCTATGATGAGAAGCCGCTGACCTTCAAGCAGACCTGGAACCAGCGTAAACGTTGGTCGCAAGGTCACTTTGACGTAGCAGACCGCTATCTCATTCCGATGATTACGAAGGCAATTAAGACGCGTAACATCGTGATGCTCGACTGCTCAGTGAACCTGATTCAGCCGTACTTCCTGATGATTTCCACCTTCTTTGTCCTGTGCAGTTATATTTATAATTTCTATCCGTTCTACACGAACATTCTTTATACGATTATTCCTGTAGAGGTTTGGACGCTGGTTGGTATTGGCCAGTATATTTTCCCCGTGGCCGTACTGTGGAAAATTCGTGCTTCCTTAAAGTCCTGGGTATATCTGCTGCTTTATCCGCTGTTTATTTACAGCTGGATTCCTATCACAGCGCTGGGCTGGTGGCATCGCCATGACCATGAGTGGAGCCATACGCTGCACACCCGCGGCATCAGCTTTGACGATGTAATTATTCCGGAGGACGCAGTCAATGACGGTCCGAAGGAGGTTGTCTTCGCCAAAAAGGACGAAAAATAAAATTTTTTAGGGCACTCTCGCACTAGCGGGGGTGCTTTTTTATACATAAGGATAGATAAACATGATATAATGAATTATTATGGCAGCAAGCCTGCCGAGAGATACGAAAAGCGTTGAGAGGAAGAACATATGCAGATAAAAGCGATACTTTTTGATTTTGACGGAACATTGGCGAATACGGTGGATTTGATTATTGCCACGTTCGAGCATACGTGCAGGACCATGCTTGGTACTGTGCCGCCGCGTGCAGCGATTGTCAACACGTTCGGCCTGCCGCTGGGGGACGCAATGCTGGCGCTATCGGGCAGAGTGGAGCTTGTAGAGCAGATGCGCGACGTTTATCGCGAGTATAACAATAAGCACCACGATGAAATGATTAAGCCGATTGCCGGCGTGCAGGAAACGCTCGCCGCGCTTAAGGAACAGGGTCTAAAGATTGCCGTGGTTACGTCGAAAAAGCAGCCAATGGTGCTACGCGGGATAAGCTGCCTGCAGCTTGAGCAGTATATTGACGCAGTGATTGCGCTGGAGGATACGCAAAAAAGCAAGCCGCACGCTGAGCCGATGCTGGCAGCGTGTGCAAAGCTGGGCGTTGCGCCGCAGGATTGCCTGTGCGTGGGCGACAGTCCCTTCGATTTGCAGAGCGGACGTAATGCCGGAGCGCGGACGGTGGCCGTGCGCTATACGGCCTTTGCCTGGGAGAAAATTATGGAAGAGGGCAAGCCTGATTATGTAATTGCGCAGCCGCAGGAGCTGCTGGAGCTGGTAAAGAGGGTGGGAGAAATTTAAAATATGAGGCTGCTGCACTATTAGCCATTTGTCACTAGACGTGCATGTGACAGAGAAAGACTTGATAGTGTGGCGGCCTCTTTTTTGTATACTTTTCAACTATATCTTTGAATCGAGTCTGTTTTATGGTATAATATATGCGGAATAGTATACAAGAATCAAGCTTCAATATATTTTAAAAGGAGGAATTATCATGCGTAAAATTGCTATCATTGGCGGAACTGGTATTGACAATCCTGAAACCTTGCAAGGCTTTGAGAAGAGAGTTATTGAGACTCCGTACGGCAAGGCTTTATGCAATATCGGTATGATGAGCGGCAACCAGGTTATTTTTGTCAGCCGTCATGGCGTTGACCATTCCGTGCCGCCGCACAAGGTAAACTATCGCGCAAATATCTGGGCGATTAAGAGCCTGGGTACCGAAGAGGTTTTTGCGACGACTGCCGTTGGCTCCATCAATCCGGAGATGAAGGCAGGCCATTTCGTTGTCTGCGACAACGTGCTGGACTTCACCAAGAGCCGTATCAGCACTTTTTATGATTCCCCGGAGCGTGGTGTAGCACACTGCGACTTTACTTATCCGTATTGCCCGGCGCTGCGTGAAAAGGTTATCAAATGTCTGGAGAAAACCGATATTACCTTCCATAAGCAGGGCGTTTATGTTTGTACTGAAGGCCCGCGCTTTGAAAGTGCTGCAGAAATCAAAATGTATGCCATGCTCGGCGGTGACCTGGTTGGCATGACCAATATGCCGGAGTCCATTCTGGCGCGTGAGGCAGAGCTGTGCTACACGAACTGCTCTATCGTTACGAATATGGCTGCAGGCATTTCTCCGACACCGCTGTCTCACAGCGAGGTTTGCGAGGCTATGGCGCAGAGCATTGATAATATGCAGAAGCTGATTCTGGCATTCATCGCTTATGATGAGCCGGTTGAAGCAAAATGTGGCTGTCATTCCTGCATGAAGGAATTCGGCGGCTTCAAGCTGTAAGGTGAGACCTATGGTTGAAACTATGCGTTGGGAGCAGGGCAAGCTGGTGCTTTTGGATCAGACCCTGCTGCCCAATAAAATTGAATGGATCAGCTGCGAGGATTATCTGCGCGTGAAGCTGGCGATTGAACGCCTGGAGGTGCGTGGTGCGCCGGCTATCGGTGCGGCTGCAGCCTTTGCTATGGCGCTTGGGGCACGCGAGATTGCCGACAAGCCCGACTTCCTTGGTGCGCTGGACGCTGTGCGTGCAGACCTGATTACGGCGCGTCCGACGGCTGTAAACCTGGCCTGGGCTGCGAACCTGCAATATGAGCTGGCAACGAAGCTGAATAAGGATGACCTGCCACCCTTCAAGATTATCAAGGCACTTGAAGCGAAGGCAGAGCAGATTTATGCAGACGATATTGCCATCAATAAACGCATGGGCGAGTATGGCGCAGAGGTGCTGCCAGACAAGGCTGTCGTGCTGACGCACTGCAATGCAGGCGCGCTGGCAACCTGCGGCTGGGGCACGGCACTGGGCGTTATCCGCAGCGCTTATGCGCAGGGCAAGCTGCAGATGGTTTACGCTGATGAAACACGTCCGCTTTTACAGGGAGCAAGGCTGACGGCCTTCGAGCTCTACGAGGATAAGATTCCCGTAACGCTGATTACTGATAATATGGCGGCGTGGACAATGCGCACGAAGGGCATTAACGCTGTAGTTGTCGGTGCAGACAGAATTGCTGCCAATGGCGACACAGCGAACAAGATTGGCACTTATGGCGTGGCACTGGCGGCGCACGGCATTCCGTTTTATATCGCGGCGCCGACGAGCACCTTTGATTTCAGCATTTCTACAGGCGCACAGATTCCTATCGAGGAGCGTCAGCCTGACGAGGTGCGCCGCTTCCGCAGTGAGCAGACAGCGCCCGAGGGCGTTGAGGTGTTCAACCCGGCGTTTGACGTTACGCCTGCCGAGCTGATTACAGGTATCATCACAGAATATGGCGTGCTCAGAGCGCCGTATGTGGAACGTATAAAAGAATTAAAAGATACCCTCTCTACCATATAGGAAGAGCAATTCAATGTGATATGTTACGATATTATTATTGAATTGCAGAAGGGTAAAGCAAAGGAGTATACATAACTAATGAAGAGCATTATTAAAGATATTAACTTAGCACCGCTTGGTCATCAACGTATTGCATGGGCAAAGGAATATATGCCCCTGCTGAACCACCTAAACGAGGAGTACAGCAAAACCAAACCGTTCGCTGGCATTAACATGGTTGTTACCATCCATCTGGAAGCAAAGACTGCTTATCTGGCACTCGTGCTGAAAAATGCTGGTGCAAACGTTGTTGTTACCGGCAGCAATCCGCTGTCTACGCAGGACGAAATCGCTGCAGCTCTGGTTGACAGCGGCGTAACCGTTTTTGCAACTCATGGCTGCACGAACGAGGAATACGATATGTATCTGCGCGAAGCACTGAAGGTTGAGCCGGAGCTGATTATCGACGACGGCGGCGACCTGGTAAATATGCTGCACGGCGAGCGTCGTGACCTGATTGCTAAGCTGATGGGCGGCAGTGAGGAAACCACTACCGGCGTACATCGTCTGAAGGCGCTGGCTGCTGCCGGTCACCTGGCTTTCCCGATGATTGCTGTTAATGATGCTTATTGCAAGTATCTGTTCGATAACCGTTATGGCACCGGCCAATCCTCTTGGGACGGCATTATGCGTACCACCAACATGTCCGTTGCCGGCAGAACTGTTGTTGTTGCAGGCTACGGCTGGTGCGGCAAGGGTGTAGCTATGCGTGCCAAGGGCTTAGGCGCTAACGTTATCGTTACCGAGGTTGACCCGATTAAGGGCATTGAGGCAGTTTTCGACGGCTTCCGCGTAATGCCTATGCAGGAGGCTGCTAAATATGGCGATATTTTCGTAACCGTAACCGGCTGCAAGGACGTTATCACCAAACCGCATATGGAGGTTATGAAAAACGGCGCAGTTATGTGCAACGCTGGTCACTTCGACGTAGAAATCAACAAGCATCATCTGGAAGAGCTTTCCGTTGCAGCTCCGTATGAGGTGCGCAAAAATATTATGACCTATACTATGGCAGATGGTCGTAAGCTGAACCTGCTGGGCGAAGGCCGTCTGGTTAACCTGGCTTGCGGTGACGGTCATCCCATTGAAATCATGGACCTGTCCTTCGCTATGCAGTTCCTCGCTATGAAGTATCTGCTTGACCACAAGGGACAGCTGGAGAACAAGCTGTATGTTCTGCCGGAAGAGCTCAACACCGAGATTGCAGCGCTGAAGCTGCAGGCTATGGGCGCTGCCATTGATACGCTGAGCGAAGAGCAAAAAGCATATCTGGCTGCTGAATAATTATGGAAGCACAGCTTTTGGCTAAAGAAAGTGCGCGTGCCGCCATCGTCGAGATTGGGCACACGCTGATTGCTAAAAATCTTGTTGCCGGCTCCTGGGGTAACATCAGCTGCCGTATTGACGAGCAGAGTATTGCGATTACTCCGTCGGGACGCGGCTATGAGCTGCTGGAGCCTGAGGACGTGGTGCTTATTGACAGGGAGGGCGCTGTGCTGGAGGGCAAGCGTATTCCTTCGTCAGAGCTGAAGGTGCATACGGCAATCTACAACGCTTATCCCGAGGCTGGTGCAGTCATCCATACGCATAGCATTTACGCAAGTGCATTGGCGGCTATGCATCAGGACGTGCCTGCTATCATCGAGGATATTGTGCAGATTATCGGCGGCCGCGTATATTGCGCTGAATATGCACTTTGCGGTACGCAGGAGCTGGCTGATAAAACTGTTGCAGCTTTGCGCGGACGCAAGGCTGCACTGCTTGCGAACCATGGCGCTGTCTGCTGGGGCAAAAACCTGCAGGAGGCGCTGCTCGTAGCCGAGATTCTGGAAAAGGCAGCGCAGATTGCTGTAATTTGTGCAGGCACAGGTGGCAAGGTCTATGAGCTGAGCACTGAGGATGCTGTTATAATGCATGATTTCTACGAAAAGCATTACTCCAAGCGTCAGCAGGGTGAAGAATAAACACTCCTTATACTGTACTATTGAACGAAAGAAGTGAAAATTTTTGAGTAAGGTATTAATAGAAGATATCGAGCTGCTGCATACGCCTAACGGTGAGCTGCAGAATATTGCGATTGAGGATAACAAGATTGTCTATGTAGGCAAGGACGTTCCTGCGGACTTTGCTGCTGACGAAATCGTCAACGGCAAGGGTAAGCTGGCCACAGCCGGCATGGTTAATACCCATGGCCACGTATCTATGACGCTGCTGCGCAGCTATGCTGACGATATGGCGCTCATGGACTGGCTGCAGAATAAAATCTGGCCTATCGAGGATAAGATGGATGCGAACGACATCTATTGGGGTGCGATGCTGGGCATTGTCGAAATGCTTAAGGGCGGCACCACCTGCTTTGCCGATATGTACGCTTTCATGGAGGACGTAGCGCGTGCCTGCGCTGAAACCGGCATTCGTGCCAACCTCTGCCGTGGCCTGATTGGCGTAGCGCCGGACAAGGACGTTAAGCTTGCAGAGAATACTGTGCTGGCGAAAAACTGGCAGGGCTATGACAATGGCCGCATCCGTGTGACCTACGGTCCGCATGCTCCCTATACCTGTCCGGTGGATTATCTGGAGAAGGTTATTGCCGAGGCTGCTGCGAATAAGGCAGAAATTCAGATGCACCTTTGTGAAACGAAGTTTGAGGTTGATACAGTGCTCAAGGAGCATGGCATGACGCCGATTCAGCTCATGGATAAGCTGGGCATGTTCGAGCTCGGCACTATCGCTGCGCACTGCGTACACCTGACGGAAGAGGATATGGACATCATGGCAGCTAAGCACGTGCGCGTGGCTCATAATCCGCAGAGCAACCTGAAGCTTGCCAGCGGCATCGCTCCGGTGGCGCGTATGCTGGAGAAGGGCATCTGCGTAGGCCTGGGCACGGACGGCGCGTCCAGCAATAATAATCTGGATATGCTGGAGGAATGTCGCGCTGCAGCGATGCTGCATAAGGCAACGACCTTTGATCCGCTCGTTGTTCCGGCAAGCAAGGCTTGGGAGATGGCAACGGTGGACGGTGCCAAGACACTGGGCTTTGAAAACCTTGGCCGTCTGGAAGCCGGTCAGCTGGCTGATATCGTGCTGTGGGATATG
>URVO01000074.1 GCA_900551335.1 uncultured Phascolarctobacterium sp. | reverse complement strand
GCGGGCCAAACATTTTTACATGGCAGCTCCACAGAGTTTCCGGCATACCCAGCTCACGCCAGTTTGCGTCAACGATTTCTTCAACCTCAGTTGCTGCTACAACAGCGTTGCCTGCGGGGAATACGCAATGAATAGCGCCAAAGTTTTTGCACGCATATTCAGTGTTGGGGCCCATGCCGCCTTTGCCGACGATAACACGGACGCCAGTCTGCTCTACAAATTCCTTTTCAAATTTTTCCATACGCATGCTGGTGGTAGGACCAACAGATACCATTTCAAATTTGTCATCGCCCAGAGGACGGATAATCGGGCCGGCGTGCAGGATTGCCTTGTCCTTAACGTCAACAGGCAGCTCACGGCCATATTCTACGACACGGCGATGTGCAACGTCACGGCAGGTGGTAATATCGCCGTTCAGATAAACAATGTCGCCAATATGAATATTCTTTAAGTCTTCTGCGCTTACAGGAGTAGTTAAAACCTTTTTGCCATCAATTACTTCGTACATTATAAAGTCACCCCGCTATGAGAAAGAATTTTGTAGTTTAAGTTTTTGTCGAATACGATGTGGCCGCGACGGTGAGACCAGCAGCCAACGTTTACAGCAACGCCGATTACAGACGGATGACGTGCAGAGTTTTCTACGTTTACGCCCATAACAGAATATTTGCCGCCCAGGCCTTGAGGACCGAGACCGATTTTGTTGATGCCATCCTCCAGCAGCTGCTCCAAAAGTGCAGCGTTCTTGTTCGGGTTATGGCTGCCAATCGGGCGCATCAGCGCTTTCTTTGCATGCAAAGCAGCAACCTCTACAGAGGTGCCTACACCAACGCCAACCAGAAGCGGAGGGCAAGCGTTCAGGCCATAGGAGGTCATAACGTCCAGTACGAATCTGGTTACGCCTTCATAGCCGGCGCCGGGCATCAGCACCATAGCCTTGCCGGGCAGGCTGCAGCCGCCGCCGGCCATATAGGTGTACAGATCTAATTCATCGCTGTTCGGCACAATTTCCCAGAAAATGGTCGGCGTACCGGTGCCAACATTTTTGCCGGTGTTGTATTCATCAAAGGTTTCTACACTGTTATGACGCAGCGGAGCTTGCTGTGTTGCGCGGATAACAGCTTCCTTCAGCAGTACCTCCAGCTCGTTGATCAGCGGGAAGTTGGTGCCGCATCTTACGACGAACTGCATAACGCCGGTATCCTGGCAGCTGGGGCGGTTCAGCTCCTTCGCCAGCTTTTGGTTCAGCTTCATGGTCTGGTAGATGGTTTTAGACAGCGGGCTGTCCTCCTTCTCTGCCAGCTCATCCAGCTTAGCGATAACATCGTCAGGTAAAACCTTAGCGGTGTGCGCTACAAAATGTGCTACATAGTTTGTAAGCAATTCAACTTGTTCTTGTTTATCCATTTTTACCCTCCATACGCAGCATCGGCTGCAAAATGATTATTTATTGCCTGCTTTCTCCACACTCTCAATTTCCTCCTTGGAAACGTCAGTAAGAGTAAGCTTTTGAAAAAAACTGGTTTGCGGAATCAGGAAGCTGAAGCCCTCGGTCTTGCCCATATAAGCCTTGCCTTCCTCGAGCGAGCAGTTGAAAACATGACCGCCCATTGTTCTGTCGTCAGAAATAAAGTGTACATGCCAGCCTGCGACATTCAGTCCATCCATATATTGCGGGAAATATACGCAAACGAGGCTGTCGCTGACATTTTTAAATTCAAACTCACGCTGATCTGTTTCCAAGACCTTAGCGAAGGTTTTATAAGGCTCGCTGTGCTGCTTCATCTCAGAGCGGGCGTACACCTCAGCAAAGCGTCCGTCTATAAGGCAAGCGTAGATGTTGTTCTCGCCCAATGCCTTGCACGCCTCGTCGAGCTTAGCCAAAAGGCCGCTCATATCAGCGATGCGACCTAAGTCGAACGCCAGCTCCTTCTTTAGATAGGTTACAGAAGCAAACGGCGTCGCAGCGTCTGCAGCAGCAATCTCTACTGTACCGTCTGCCTTCGCCCGATAGCACACACCATCGAGTACGACCATCTCGCCATCAACTGCGGCAAAGGTGCCTAAGCCGATATCGCCGTGGTTAAGCAACTCTGCAATCGTTGCATTGCTATAAAAGTCACCCTTGGCCAAGGCCTGCAGGGTTGATACCTGATACATAAAAGCCATTCTCTGACCTCCTTATGCTTTTTCTCTATTTCAAACCGCCCGATATACCGTGCAGCAGTACAGCTGCAGACTGTTATTTGGAACTGTTTCAGCGGTCTTTCTTGACCTGCCTTTACTATAACACCAATCTAGTGTATAATCAAATTTATAGAATTAATGTTTCTATAAAGGAGATTTATACTATGGAGCTAGAGAAAAAATACATCTATCAGGTCTACCAATGCGGCAGCTTTTCCAAAGCGGCTGAAGCACTGTTCATCACCCAGCCTGCGCTGAGCATCGCCATCAAAAAGGCGGAGCAGGAAATAGGCGCGGCCATCTTCAACCGCAGCCAACGGCCGCTCACCCTCACGCGCATCGGCGAGCTGTATCTGCAGCATATCAAAAAAGAAATGCTGCTCGAGCAGCAGCTCCGGCAGCAAATTGATGATATCCACGGCCTCAAAAGCGGTGATTTGAAGATTGGCGGCACGCATTATATGAACGCTTATCTGCTGCCGTCCTACATCGCCCAATTCAACACCCTCTACCCCAACATCAACATCACCATGGCCGAAACAAGCTCGGATATGCTCATTGAAATGCTCAAGGATAACAAGCTTGATTTCACCTTCAGCTGCGACGAGGACGTAGTGAGCGAATTTGACAGCTATCCAACCTTTTCTGACCACATCCTGCTCGCCGTTCCGCAGTCCTTCGCGCTCAGCGACAAGCTGCTAGCGCAAAGCCTCAGCGCGATTGAAGTCAAGCACGGCCTCCACCTGGCAGAAAGCTGCCCCAGCGTCAACCTGCACGAATTCACAGATTGCAGCTTCATCCGCATCGACGCCCATGTCAACCTTGGTATGCGCACGCTCAAAATGTTTGAAGAAGCAGAGATTCTGCCCCGCGTAAAGGTCAAGGTGCCGCAACTCGTCACCGCCTTCCAGCTGGCGGAGCATGGCATCGGCGCCACCTTCATCAGCGACAAGCTCGTAACAGGCAACGAAAGCACCCTGCACTTTTTCAAGCTGCAATCCAAACAGGCAGAAAGAAAATATTCACTGCTTTTGCCGCATAATGTTTACGTCCCTAACACAGTCATTGAATTCATCAAGCTTTTCCGTTAGTGACATTATATGAAGAAAAACACAGCAGCTGAGCTTGTTCCGCTCAGCTGCTTTTCTTTGTGCTCTATTATAAATTAAATTTATGTGCTCATTAATTCTATAAATTTGATTTATCTTCTTGACCGTGGTATATTTTAGTCAGTTCCAAAACAGCGGTAAAACAAACAGAAAACAAACCGCAGCTGTAAACTATACAACTTTAAAAATTATCTTTTGTTTTATGGAGGGATTTCACTATGAATAATGCAAAACAATATTTCAGAATCGAGCCTTGGAAAAGTGTTCGCGCTTTAAAGCTTCAGCTCCTTGGTCTGAACGACTAATTTACATCAACGAAAAAAACTTTTGAACTTACGGAGGTAACTACCATGAACAATGCAAACACCTGCATCAGAATTGAGCCCTGGTCAAGCTTACGCTCCCTTAAAGTAAAAATGCTTGCTTCAGCAATGCATCTCAACTAACGGGAGGCAAGAGTATGGCGAACAAACCTGTAAAAATCGTAGAAACCGTCCTGCGTGACGGCCACCAATCCATTGCCGCAACACGTATGCGCATCGTTGATATGCTGCCCGTGCTGGAGAAAATTGATAACGCCAGCTACCATGCCGTTGAAGCCTGGGGCGGCGCCACCTTTGACTCCTGCCTGCGCTTCCTGCATGAGGATCCGTGGCAGCGCCTGCGTCTGCTGAAGAAGAACCTGCCGCACACTCCGATTCAAATGCTGCTGCGTGGTCAGAACGTTCTTGGCTACACCAATTTGGCTGACGATGTTGTTTCTGAATTTGTTAAACGCTCTGTAGATAACGGCGTATCCATCATCCGCATCTTTGACGCACTCAACGATACCCGTAACCTGGAAACTGCAATGCGCGCCACCAAAGAAGCTGGCGGCCATGCACAGGGCTGCATCGTTTATACCATCAGCCCCTATCATAAGGACGCTGATTTCGTAAAGCTCGGCAAAGAGCTGGTACAGATGGGCGCAGACTCTATCTGCATCAAGGACATGGCAGGCCTGCTGCGTCCTTACGAAGCATATAACCTCGTAAAAGCTTTAAAAGCAGAAATCAACGTGCCCATTGACCTGCATACGCACTTCACAGCGGCATGGGCGACATGACCTATATGAAGGCTATCGAAGCAGGCGTAGATATCGTGGATACCGCGCTGTCTCCCTTCTCCTGCTCCACAAGCCAGCCCTGCACCGAATCCCTTGTTGCTGCCCTGCAGGGCAGCGCTTATGACACCGGCATCAACCTGCCGCTTCTGCATGATCTGGCAGATTACTTCAAGGGTGTCAAAAAGGATCTCGTAGAGGACTTCAACCTGAATACCAACATTCCTATCGATCCGAAGGTGCTCACCTTCCAAATCCCCGGCGGCATGCTCTCCAATCTGCTCAATCAGATGAAGGAAATGGGCGTAGCTGACAAATATCCGCAGTTGCTGGAAGAAATGCCTCGTGTACGCGCAGAGCTTGGCTATCCGCCGCTGGTAACGCCCACCAGCCAGATTGTCGGCACTATGGCAGTGCTCAACGTTGCTGTTGGCCGCTATAAGATGATTCCCCGCGAGGTTAAGGACCTTGTTGCAGGCAAGTACGGACGCACTCCTGCACCTATTGATCCGGAAATTAAACGTCTTGTTATTGGTAACGCAGAGCCGGTCACCTGCCGTCCGGCCGATTTAATCGAGCCGCAGCTGGAAAAATTCCGCGCACGTCTGGCTGAGGATGGCTATCCTAACGCCAGCACTGAAGACCTGCTCAGCTATATCTCCTTCCCTGAGGTTGCCAAAGCCTTCTTCAGCCGTAACCGCGACTAAAATATCAAACTCACATATCCTACCTTTTCTCCATATAAAAAAAGCTGATACTCCACAAGTCCTTGCGACCTGTATGAGTATCAGCTTTTTGTTATGGATGAGCCTGCAAGACCCTTTAGTCATTAAGGCGACAGTGTAATGACTTATAAATTGGTTAAAATGCAAAAAAGCCACCGAAGCGACTTTTTTAGCTCACGCTATTTTTTTATAATAATCTCTGAAATAATCTGGCCCGTTTTCCCACAATCCATTTTCGAAATCATACAAGGCTGTATAAGCTGCAGAATTTATAATTTTGCTTCTAGCCTCTTGCCAAGTAATGCCATCTTCATCAGCCATATCAATAATAGCATCGGTCAAGATTAAATCTGCACAAAACGTTTTTTTCTCAATCCCCATATTTTTTCACCTCCACAACTTCTAAACAATTAACAGCCCGTTGACTTAGAAAACAATATTGATCCTTTAATCTGTTCGGTAAAAGCAAGGATATTGCCATCTTTGCGGCACTTTCATCTTCAAATGAACCATATAATTCATTCAGATATGCGGTAATTACCGGGTTAGTGGTATCATTTGCAATTTTTCCAATAATAATTTCACTTGCAAAAAGAGCTTTTGGCAGCAGAGGTGATAACGCTTTAGCAAGCCTCTGTCTTCTGTTTAAAGAAATAAACCACAACCACTCTTTATCCGCATCACTAAATTCATATATAGGCATAAATTCAGTAGGAGCATGATATTTATAGCAGGTTACATATCCATAATTTTGTTTATCGTCTATTTGCTTTAAGCCTTTAGCCTTCAACAATGATGTCCTTATGAAATTCTTAGCCTGGAGTTCATCAGCCGTAACATAAAACCCCTTACCAAAATCCTTACCAGCTGCTCACTTTGTTAAATCGATATTTTGTACAGGAGTGTAGCTTCCATGATACAACATCATTCCATCTTTAAGCTTCATAGTTCACACCATTTACCCTTAATATCTCTAAAATATTTTTTAAAGCATATTCGTCACTACTCAAATGCAACATATCATAGGTATCTTCAATATATTTCCATATTCCGTACTTCTCAAATAATTTATTAGCATCAACAGGTGAAACTTGTAATTTTTCACAAAACATTCTAAAAATACGTGTTTCAAAAAAAACGACCTCATTTAACATGCCAACGTCCCCCTTACTACTAATATTGTAGCTTAAGCACAAAAAAATAACAATAGCACTGTTTACAAAAAATCCCAGCCCTGATTTCTTACTCAATTTTATCTGTGAAATCTTACGACGTTTACGTACAGCACGAACGCGAGCTGCAATTCCTTGGTTTATCTCAACCGGTGTAGCTTCCAAAAAACCAAACATATTCATAGCTAATATATTATCCTAAAACTGCCTTTTTTGCAAGTTTCGGCTAATATATTAGCTGTTGTTTGTACCCTTTCCAGCAAATTTTATCCTT
>URVO01000073.1 GCA_900551335.1 uncultured Phascolarctobacterium sp. | reverse complement strand
ACAAGGTTAACGCTTATGTAACCCTTGATAAAGAAGCCGCTTTGGCACAGGCTGCCAAGGTTGATGCTAAAATTGCCGCTGGTGAAGCAATTGCTCCGCTGGCTGGTATTCCGGGCGCAATCAAAGATAATATTTCTACTAAAGGTCTGCGCACCACCTGCTCCTCCAAAATGCTGGAGAACTTCATTCCTGTTTATGACGCACATGTTATCAAAAACCTGCGCGCTGACGAAACTATTTTCCTGGGCAAAACCAATCTGGACGAGTTCGCTATGGGCTCTACCACCAAGACCTCTCATTTTGGCGTAACTCATAACCCCTGGAACTTAGACCGCGTTCCTGGCGGCTCCTCCGGCGGCTCTGCTGCTGCTATCGCTGCCGGCGAAGCTATCTGGACCTTGGGCTCCGATACCGGCGGCTCTATCCGTCAGCCGGCTTCCTTCAACGGCTGCGTTGGTATTAAACCGACCTATGGCCGTGTATCCCGTTATGGCTGCGTAGCTTTCGCTTCCTCTCTGGATCAGATCGGACCTATCACTAAAGACGTAACTGACGCTGCTCTGGTGCTCAACAGCATCTGCGGTAAGGATGAGATGGACTCCACCTCTCTGAACGTAGAGGTTCCTGACTTTACTAAGGCGCTGGTAAACGACGTTAAAGGCCTGCGCATCGGTCTGCCGAAGGAATATTTCGGTGAAGGCGTTGACGCAAAGGTTAAAGCCGAAATCATGAAGGCCGTGGAAAAATATAAAGAGCTGGGTGCTGAAATCGTAGAGGTTTCTCTGCCGCATACCGAATATGCTGTAATCACCTACTACATCATCGCTCCGGCTGAGGCTTCTGCTAACCTGGCACGTTTTGACGGCGTGCGTTATGGCTATCGCAACCTCGAAGCAACCTCTGCTCCGGAAATGACCACCATGAGCCGTACTGAAGGCTTTGGTCAGGAAGTACGCCGCCGCATTATGCTGGGCACCTACGTACTGAGCAGCGGTTATTATGATGCATATTACAACAAGGCTATGCAGGTTCGTACTCTCATCCGCCGCGACTTTGAAGCTGCGTTTGAAAAATGCGATGTGCTGCTGACACCGACCTCTCCTGTTCCTGCTTACGGCATCAACGACAAGATGGATCCGCTGACCATGTACATGCTCGACGTAACCACCATTCCTGTAAACATGGCTGGTCTGCCTGGTATTTCCATCCCCTGCGGCTTTGCCGAAGATGGTATGCCGATTGGTATGCAGCTGATTGGTAAGGTTCTCGACGAAGCAACCATTCTGCGTGCTGCTTATACCTTTGAACAAGCAACCGAATATCATAAAGTATTCGCACCGCTGGGAGGTAACAAATAATGACTAAATATATTACCGTTATCGGCCTGGAAGTTCATGCCGAGCTGAAAACTAAAACTAAAGCATTCTGCAGCTGCTCCACTGCCTTCGGCAGCCTGCCTAACACCCATGTATGCCCTGTATGCCTGGGTATGCCGGGTGCTCTGCCTGTGCTGAACAAGCAGGTTGTTGATTTCGCTATTAAAGCAGGTCTGGCACTGAACTGCGATATTCAGAAATTCAACAAATTTGACCGTAAAAACTATTTCTATCCTGACCTGTCCAAGAACTATCAGATTTCCCAATTTGATAAACCTATCTGCTTGGGCGGTCACATTGATATCGTTGTTGACGGCGAGCATAAACGCATCGGCGTTACCCGTATCCACATGGAAGAGGATGCAGGCAAGCTGAACCACAGCGGTGCAACCATCAGCACCTCTGATTCCTCTGCAGTTGACTACAACCGTGCCGGCGTACCGCTGATTGAGATTGTATCTGAGCCGGATATGCGCAGCGCTGCTGAAGCTCGTGCTTATATGGAAAACCTCAAAGCAATCCTTGAATATACCGATGTTTGCGACTGCAAAATGCAGGAGGGCAGCCTGCGCTGCGACGCTAACATTTCCATCATGCCTGAGGGTGCAAAGGAATTCGGTACTCGTGCCGAAATCAAAAACCTGAACTCCTTCCGTGCTCTGGAGCGCGCTATCAACTACGAAGTTGAGCGCCAAAAAGAGGTTCTCGAGGATGGCGGCCACGTTGTCCAGGAAACCCGTACCTGGGACGAAGCTAACGGCGTAACTCTGTCCATGCGTTCTAAAGAAGAAGCACATGACTATCGTTACTTCCCTGAGCCTGACCTCGTTCCTGTTGAGCTGGATGATGCATGGATTGAGCGTATCCGCGAAACTCTGCCGGAGCTGCCTGCTCAGCGTCAGGCACGTCTGATGAGCGAGCATGGTCTGCCGGAATATGATGCTTCCCAAATCGTTTCCACGAAGGCTATGGCTGAATACTTCGATGAAGCAGTTAAGAACGCTAAGGACAGCAAGGCTGTTTCCAACTGGCTGCTGGGCGACGTATCCGCTTACATGAACAACGAAGGCATTACCATTGCTGAATTCAAGGTAACCCCTGCACATCTGGCAGAGCTGGTTAACCTGATTAAAGACGGCGTGCTCTCCAGCAAGCTGGCTAAAAAGGTCTTTGCTGAAATGCTCAAAGAGGACGAAGCTCCGAAGGCTCTCGTTAAGAAGCTTGGTCTGGAGCAGGTTAGTGATGAAGGCGCTATCCTCAAGCTGGTTGAAGAAACCCTGGCTGAGAATCCGCAATCCGTTGCTGACTACAAAGCTGGTAAGGATAAAGCTATCGGCTTCCTCGTTGGCCAGATTATGAAAAAATCTCGCGGCAAGGCTAACCCGGGCATGGTTACCAAAATGCTGAAAGAAAAAATGAGCTAAGCTATAAGAAATACATAGCAGCTTAAAAATAAGAACACCTCACTTGAAGCTTCAGGTGGGGTGTTTTTGCGTCTAGATGCAGGTATAAAGTTCAGGCGCTAGCTGTTTTGCACAGCTAACGCCTGAAGGATGAGTATGTTTAGTTTTACATCTGGGTTGTGATTTCCATGAGGCAGTCGCCGCTTTCAACACGTTCGCCTGCATTGACATGGATAGCGCTGATGATGCCGCTGATGGGAGCGGAGAGCGGGGTTTCCATCTTCATTGCTTCGGTAACGATGAGCGGAGTGCCCTTAGTTACGGACTGACCTTTTTCTACAAGAATCTTAACTACAGAGCCAGACAGGGAGGCACCGATTTCGCCCATGTTGCCCTTTTCTGCTTTCTTGCGGCTGACGGTGGTAGCCTTAGCATTGCGGTCTTTAATCAGGATTTCACGCGGCAGGCCGTTGAACTCGAAGAAAACAGTACGCATGCCTGCAGCATTCGCCTCGGAGATGTGGTCGAGCTTGATGACGAGCACTTTGCCCTGTTCAATTTCAACCTTGATAACCTCGCCCGGAGTCATGCCGAAGAAGAAGGTCGGAGTATCGAGGACGGATACATCGCCAAATTCGTTGTAGCGGTTTACCCAATCGGTGAATACCTTCGGATAGAGGCAATATGCGCTGACAGCTTCGTCAGTGGTCGGTGCTTCCAGCTCCTTGAGCTTAGCACGGACATCCTCGAAATCAACAGGCGGCAGCACTGCGCCCGGACGCTCGCTGATAGCCTTGCGGCCTTTGAGAACGATTTTTTGCAGCTTTTCAGGGAAGCCCTGGTACGGAGTGCCGATACGGCCTTCGAAGAATTCTACGACAGATGCCGGGAAGTCCAGCACGTCACCCTTAGCATAAACGTCTTCCTCGGAGAGGTCGTTCTGCACCATGAACAGTGCCATATCGCCAACAATCTTGGAGGACGGAGTAACCTTAATCAAATCGCCGAACATCATGGATACGCGGTGATACATATCCTTGATTTCTTCCCAGCGGTGAATCAGGCCGAGAGCCTGAGCCTGCTGCTTGAGGTTGGTGTATTGGCCGCCGGGCATTTCGTGTACGTAAACCTCGGGGTTGGGGAAGTTTTCGGTTCTGTCTGCTGCCTTGTAGTACGGACGGACGGTTTCCCAATAACGGGACAGCTCGTTCATAGCATCAACATCGAGGCGCGGCTGACGCGGATGTCCGCTCAGTGCATAGTAGAGGCTGCTGCAGCTCGGCTGGGAGGTGCCGCTGCTCATGGAGCTCATCGCGGTGTCGACGATATCTACGCCTGCGTCGATAGCGCGTGCATAGGTGTAGATAGCATTGCCGCTGCCTTCATGCGTATGCAGGTGGATAGGTACGCCGACGGTGGATTTCAGGCTGCTTACGAGGCGGTATGCTGCCTCCGGCTTCAGCAGGCCGGCCATATCCTTGATGGCGATAATGTTGGCGCCGGCTTTTTCCAGCTCCTTCGCCATGTTTACATAGTATTTGAGGTCGTATTTGTCGCGCGTCGGGTCAAGAATATCGCCGGTGTAGCACAGAGCTGCTTCAGCAACCTTGCCGGATTCACGGACAGTGTCGATAGAAAGACGCATGTTATCAAGACCGTTCAGGCTGTCAAAAATACGGAAAACGTCGATGCCATTTTTAGCAGCAAGCTTGATGAACTGTTTAACAACATTGTCAGGATAGCTGGTGTAGCCAACAGCGTTCGCACCACGCAGCAGCATCTGGAAGAGAATGTTCGGAGCTGCTTCGCGGAATTGCGCCAGTCTCTGCCATGGGCTTTCGTCAAGGAAGCGATAGGCAACGTCGAAGGTTGCACCGCCCCAGCATTCGAAGGAGAAGAGTCCGGGCAGCTTGCCTGCGGTGTCGCGCATAACGCGCAGCATGTCGGCAGTACGCAGACGGGTTGCAAACAGGGATTGATGAGCATCACGGAAGGTGGTGTCGGTCAGCAGAACCTCCTGCTGCGACATAACCCAGTCAGCCAGGCCTTCAGCACCACGGGTGTCGAGAATATGCTTAGCGCCCAGGGCAAGAATGCCATTGTACGGCTTAGGCATGTTCAGCGGCGCGAAGTCGGGCTTCGGTTGTACGCCGACGTTGGAATAGCCGTTGACGGTGATGTCAGCAATATAATGCAGCAGCTTGTTGCCACGGTCGAGAGTTTTCGGGAAAATGAAGAGCTCCGGCGTGGTATCAACAAAGTCAGTGCTGTAATCGCCCTTGATGAAGTGCTTGTTTTGCAGTACGTTCTCTAAGAATTGGATATTGGTTTTTACGCCGCGGATACGGAATTCCTTCAGGCAGCGCAGCATTTTGGTGATAGCAATTTCATGAGTCAGGCCCCAGGTGGTTGCTTTTACGAGCAGGGAGTCATAGTACGGCGTGATAACAGAGCCGGTGAAGGCATTGCCGCCGTCAAGACGGATGCCGAAGCCGCCGCCGCTGCGGTAGGTGATGAGTTTGCCGGTGTCAGGCATGAAGTTGTTGGACGGATCCTCAGTCGTAATACGGCATTGGATAGCATGGCCCATGGTCTGTAAATCCTTTTGCTCAGGCAGGGCAATTTCCGGGCCGTGCAGCTCATAGCCTTCAGCAATTTTGATTTGGGTTTGCACGATGTCGATACCGGTAATCTGCTCGGTAACGGTATGCTCAACCTGGATACGCGGGTTAACCTCGATGAAGTAGAATTTGCCGTCGGGAGTAGCAAGGAATTCTACAGTGCCGGCGCTGATATAATCAACGTTTTTCATCAGCTTTACAGCTGCGTCGCAGATAGCCTGGCGCTGCTCTACAGGCAGAGCGAAGGCCGGAGCGATTTCTACGAGCTTCTGATGACGACGCTGTACAGAGCAGTCACGCTCGAACAGGTGCATGAGGTTGCCATGCGTATCGCCGATAATCTGTACCTCGATATGCTTCGGGTTTTGCAGATATTTTTCCAGATAGATTTCATCGTTGCCAAAAGCCTTTTTCGCTTCGCTCTTGGCCATATCATAAGCGGTCACTGCCTCTTCAGCATTATGGACAACGCGCATGCCGCGGCCGCCACCGCCGTTGACAGCTTTAATAATAATCGGATAGCCGGCCTTTTCACCAAAGTCCAGCACCTCCTGCATGGAGTTTACGGTGCCTTGGGAGCCGGGAATCATAGGAATGCCTGCCAGCTCAGCCTGCTTGCGGGCATTGAGCTTGTCGCCGAACATAACCAGATGCTCCAGACGGGGGCCGATGAAGGTGATGCCTTCCTCTGCGCAGCGGCGGGCCAGGTTGCTGTTCTCGGACAGGAAGCCGTAGCCGGGGTGAATGGCGTCAACATCATGCTCACGTGCAATGCGCAGGATGTCTTCGATATCAAGATAAGCGTCGGTCGGGGATTTGCCTTCGCCGACGAGATAAGCTTCATCAGCTTTGTTACGGTGCAGGGAAAGGGTGTCTTCCTTGGAATATATAGCAACGGTGCGAATGCCTAATTCATTGCACGCACGAAAAACGCGGATAGCAATTTCGCCACGGTTGGCAACTAATACGGTGTTGATTTTAGTCATTGGACTGACCTCCTTAGATATTTACAAGTTTATTGTATATAACATCGTACATAAATTCAACCCATAGAGGACATGTATACAGGTATTCTTATGTTAAAGGGATTTATCACAATTTTGTCATTTGCTTGTTGTAGAATATAGGTATACAATAAATGTATAACTATAAATTTAGCGAGGAGATGAAGACATGAATAATGACAACAATAAAAAGCCGCGCTCGCTGTTTTACTATTACGGTCTGGCGCTGCTGATTATTTTAGTGATTAATACGGTTATCATGCCGACCTTTGTCAATCCGAAGGTAAAGGATGTTTCTTACAACAGCTTTATCAAGATGGTTGATGAAGGCAAGGTGTCGAAGGTTGAGATTACCGATAAGCGTCTGGCTGCCGTCGATAAGGATAATGAAAAAGAGATTTACGTTACCGGCCGTGTAGAAG
>URVO01000072.1 GCA_900551335.1 uncultured Phascolarctobacterium sp. | reverse complement strand
GTCATAAGGCAGCACAACCATGAAACGGTCGCCATCATAAACTAAGAACGATTTGCTGACAGCGTAAACCTTACGCTCTGCCTCCTGAGCAACAGGCTCAGCCTGCTCTAAAAGCTCGCAGAACACCTTCGCGCTGCCGTCAGTAACAGGCGGCTCCGGTGAAGACATTTCAATACGGATATTATCAATTGCCATCATGGACAAGGCGCCCATGAGATGCTCAACGGTGAATACCTCTGCACCGTTGGCACTTAAAGTTGTTGCTTTTACTGTGGAGCTGACATTTTCTGCCAAAGCCTTGATTTCCGGTCTTCCGGGTAAATCCGTGCGGATGAAAACAATGCCTGTATCAGCCTCAGCAGGCTTCAAGGTCATCAGCACATCCTTGCCGGAATGCAGACCAATACCAGAATAAGACACTTCCTTAGCGATTGTATGCTGGTATTCTTTTACTTGCTCGGTCATTTTGCTCCTCCTTTATCATAAATTTTATTTTTTCTTGCCAAAACGCTGTCTGCCATCCTTCCAGCGGTCATGTACCCAGAACCACATCTCCGGATGCGCAATAATCTCCTGCTCCAGAATCGTTACCAGCTTACGCGTAACCTCGTAGCAATCCTGCTCTCTGTCCTTAGTTTTCGGCGTATAGAGCGGCGGATAAATTTTCGCCGTGCAGGTACCGTCAGCGTTGTTATGCAAAAAGATAGGCAGAATCGGCGAGCCGTACATGCGCGACAGCGCCGCAGCACCCAGCGGAATAACCGAGTCCTTGCCAAACAGGTCAATTTTCACGCCGTCATCATTAGTATCCTGGTCATAGAGCACGCCCAAAAGATGCTTTTCCTTGAGCATGCGGCTGATAGCCAAAAGACCGTGCTTGCCGCGGTTATAAGTAACCTTTTGGCCGACCATCTGGCGGAACTCATTGATGAGCTTATCCATATGACCGTTGTTCTGCTTGCGCGTAATCGACAACATCGGATAGCCGTGCAGCGCAACCGTTGCACCCAGCAGCTCCCAATTGCCAAAGTGGCCAGTCGCCATAATGACACCCTTCTGCTGCGCATAGGCAGCCTCCAGATATTCCAGGCCCTCTACCTTTACCTTTTCGTTGATATTGCCTTCATTCAGCAGAGGAAAACGCATCACCTCGACCACCATGCGCCCGAAGCGGTGCAGGCTGTCTTCAGCAATCTGCTGCGCCCGTGCCTCGCTCACACCCAGACACTCGCGGATATTGGCCTCTGCCATCTGCATCCTCCAGCGCGGCACGACAAGCACCGCCACACTTCCCAGAAAGCGTGCCACCAGCTTGCGCAGCCATAAAGGAGCAATGCACATAAATTTACTAAATAACTTGACTATATAGTAGCCTAGCAAATTTTCACATCCTTACTTTTTCAGTTGAGCCAGTTCCTTCTCCAACGCCTTAACGCGCTTGAGCATATCGCCGACCTTGCGCACATTCGCCTCCTGACGCAGCCATTCCTTCATCGGCATAGCCGGGAAGCCGCCCATAACGGAATTATCCGGTACATTGTTGGTGATACCAGTCTTGCCGCCGAAAACGCAATTGCTGCCAATGGTGATATGGCCGACAGTGCCGACCTGACCAGCGAAGGTAACATTGTTGCCAACGGTAACGCTGCCGGAAATGCCGACATGCGCAACAACCAGGCAGTTTTCGCCCAGAACGTCGTTATGACCGAGATGTACAAGGTTATCAATCTTCGTGCCCTTGCCTACAATCGTGCTGTCCACAGTTGCGCGGTCAATACAGGTATTGTTGCCAATTTCTACATCGTCCTCCAGCACAACGTTGCCGGTCTGCAGCACCTTGCTGTGCTTGCCGTTTTGCGTAATATAGCCAAAGCCGTCGCCGCCGATAACAGCGCCGGATTGCAGAATAACACGGTCGCCCAGCACGCAGTCCTCACGGATAGTGGTGTTCGGATACAGAGTGCAGTCCTTGCCCATTTTTACACGTTTGCCAACGTAAGCATGCGGATAGATAACGCAGCCGTCGCCAATAACAGCATCGTCCTCAACAACAGCAAACGGCTGGATAGCAACATTCGCACCAATCTTTGCTTTCTTAGAAATGAAAGCATAGGGGCTGACAACGCGCTCTACCTCCTCCTGCGGACGGAACAGCTCCAGCAGTGCAGCAAAGGCAGCACGCGGATTAGCCACTCTGATAACAGGACGGCCATCAAGCTCCGGATCCTCCGGACTCAGCACCATGACACCAGCCTTGCTCAGATGGCAATGCTCAACATGCGGCGGTACAGCAAAGGAAATATCCTGCGGACCAGCTTCAACAAGACCGTTGACACCGGTGATTTTCAGCTCAGGATTATCATGCTCCACCGTTCCCTTTAAAAATTCAGCTAACTCTTTAACACTCTTCTCCATTTTTTACCTCCATAGCAGCTTCTGCGCTAAGCGCAAAAAAGCGGGCGGACGCTCCGCCCGCTTTAGGGTACTGCTTATTTCATTTTTGCGATTACATCGTTAGTAACATCCTGACCGCCCTGCGGAACAGCACGTTTATCTAAAATAGCACCTAAGCTTTTTTCCTTAGCAACCTGATTCAGAGCGCTGTCCAGACTGGATTTCAGCTTGTTCTGTGCTTCACTTTGTACAAGCTTAGCTTTAGCAGAATAATCCTCAGCGACCTTCTTAGCAGCATCGCCGGATTTGCCTTCCATATCCTTGTCCATCTGTACCTTCAGGTCATTCATTTTTTTAGTTAAATCTTCCTGTGTAGTCTTCACAATCGGAGCTTCAGCCTCCAGCTTGCTCATATCTACAGTACCAAACTCTGCATTACGACCGCAGCCAAAGCTGAACATAGCCGCTGCAATCATCAGACCAGCCAATAATTTTTTCATAATCAATAAAACCTCACTTGCTTTTATATCCCGGACAAATTATTTTTTGTCCTTCTTCAACGCCTGAATAACAGTATCAGTAATATCATCTGCCTTCAGGTTGACCTTAAACTTATTAAAGACGATAGAATAACCGCGTTCATGCGCCAGACGCACGGCCTGACTTTCAATATCGCTGTTAATCTGCTTTTGCAGCTGTTCATTTTTTTCCTGCTGCTTATCAATCTCGCGGTCCATAATGCTCAGCGCATTATTCAGCGCCTGCGGCGCTGCGCTCAGCATCTCCTTGTCGCGCTCGTCAGGAGCCTGCAGCTCGCTTGCAAGCTTAGCATGGAGCTTTGCCCCTTCATCGGCCAGCCGCTGCTGCGATGCAGCCAGATACGGCTGCACGCGTGCATCAAGCATTGCCTTCCGCTCAGCCTGCAGCGCATGAATCCTGCTGCCGCGCTCACGCTGAGCTGCAGCAAGCTCCTGCTCCACAGCCTTACGCTCCAAAGGCTTCAGCTTTACAGACTCTAGTACCGCACGCAGATTAAAAATGCGCAGCTGATAGCTGTCCTCTATTTCCTTCTTGCGCGGGCCAAGCTCTGCATCAACCTCGGCCTCCGCCGCGGCAATAAACTTTTGCGTCTTCATGTTCTCACGCTCACGCAGATTAACCATCTGCGTATTAAAGTCAGCAGTCAAAAAGCTTTGCTGGCTCAGCTGCCGCAAACCGCGCAGCTTATTCAAACTGCTCAGCTGTGCCTTCGCCAGGTTCTCCTGCGCCTTGCGCTTGCTCACAAGGTCAGCAAGAATTTTTTCACCCTGCTGCAGCCTGCTATAATCGGGATGGGCAGAAACCGCCTGCTCCCAGTTCACAACAGCTATCTTCTCCTGCACGCTGTGAACACCAGGATTACATGCCGAAATCAGCAGGGCCGCTGCGAGCATCGCACATGTTGTCCCCAACTTGTTCATTGCATGTACTCCTTCCTTGCATTGACAAAAGCATTAAACTGCTCAGGGCAATTATTTGCCGGACTGCAGAGCCTTTGCTACTTCATCAGTAATGTCGACACCGCCAAAAACAACAGTGCTCTTCTCCACTACAACAGACAGGCCTTTTTTATCGGCAATCTTTTTAATCGTAGCTTCGATTTTTTTCATAACCGGATCCATAAGCTCCTTCTGCTTGTTTTGCAGACGCTCCTGCAGCTGAGTATAATACTTTCTCTTCTCATCCTCATTCATGCTCTTGCTCTTCTCGTTGAATTCCTTCTGAGCCTCAGCAATTTCCTTTTGCATTGCATCGTTCACAGAATTCAGGTCAGGGCTTTGCGAAACGATCATCTGATAGTTTACCACGCCGATAGCAGATTCACTGGAAGCCGCCATCGCATTTTTGCCAAAACCGCTCTGCGTTACAGACAAAGCAAAGCAGCCAAGAACAAAAATAGCTGCAATAAACAAAGAGATAAGCTTCACATTCTTAGGATTGCGCAATTGTTGCATCATGATAAAATTCCCTACTTTCTTTTTCTATAAATCTAGACAAATAGCTCGTCTTACAGATATATACCTTATTATATCAGTCTACGCTCATTCTTTCAAGAATTGCTACAGATTTCCTATAATACGTAAATAAAATTCGTCGCCGCCGTAGACATATTCCGTGCTTAGAAACTCATGAATGCGGTAGCGCACGCCGAACTCGTTGCGGTTCTCACCGGAAAAATGCTCTGCCCTGAGCCGCCATTTCGGACTCAGGCTATACTCCAGGCGGTAAGCATTATCGCCCGTCGGCATGCGGCGCACATAGCTCCAGCTGCTCTTGCCCCATTCGTGGGACAAGCCTGCACAAAAAAGCCAGTCAACGTCATCCAGAATAATCTCGGCCTCTGCAAAGATTTCGTCACGCGGTGAAATATATTTGCCGAGATGCGCCTTACCCGACAGATTATCGCTGGAACGCCCGATATCACCATAGCCCTCGAACCAGATTTTATACTCGTGCGAGGTCAGCATGATATTTACGCCCAAATCCGCCCCCGGAGTCAGCTGTACAGACGGCTGCAGCTGATAATTTTTCAGCATCTGCTCCGCCATGAGCTTTGCCGCCAGCTGCTGCTCCAGCTCCTCGCGGTGACGCTGCACATAGGCCACAGGCAATCCACGCAGCTTGTCGCATTCTCTTTGGTATTTATACTTTTGCTGCATGAGCAGGATATTCGGAATATCCTCACTGCGCAGCTCATAGCGTACAGTGCGCACCAGCTGTCCCATAGGATAAATCACCACCTGTACGGCAGTCTTGTTTTCCTCCTGCACCACATCGACAGCAGCCTTAAACTCCGGCAGCTCACGTGCAATCTCCTCGCGCACCAGCTTGCGCAGCACGCCTCCGGCCCAGTCACCGGCGTCTACCGACGCACCTCGAATCGTCTGCTCCAGCTGCGCCTCCAGCTGCGGAATGCGCTGCTCCAGAAGCTTCGCCGTCTGCGGCTCAACGCCGGAAAACTGCAGATCAATAACAGGCTTTTCGATTACGCCGCTCCAAGGCCGCGCATACAGCACCAGCTTAGTACGGACGCCAGGCTCCATCTGCACATCAAGCAGCTCATAGCCTGTAAAAACACGCTCACCGATTTCCTGCAGCAGATGCACATAATCAGCCTGACAGGCAGCAAGCTTCTCGCTGTCACGCTCCAAAAACAACTGATCTGCCACCACCTGCATACTGCTGCCCATCTTCTCCAGCAGCAGCTGGCTGGTACCGCCCTGCGTATCTACGACCTGTACCTCGACCTGTGCAACAGGGGCAGAAAAAGCTTGCTGCAATGGCAAAAAGCTCACCATTGCAGCAAAAAAGAGTATTTGATTCAGCTTCATCGCCGAGCTTAGAACTGACCGCCGAAGCTAAAGTGGAACTTGCCACCGTCCTCGCCATAGCCATAGTCCAGCTTAACCGGACCAAGCGGCGAATTGATACGCAGACCAACACCATAGCTGTTCTTAATCAAGCCCATATCAAAGGCATCCTCATGACGCTTATCCCAAGCATAGCCGTTATCAGTGAAGAGTACGCCCTGTACCTTCTTGACAATCGGGAAGCGGTATTCCAGCGTAGCCTTCAGCATGCTGTTGCCACGGAACTGATCATCCTCATAGCCGCGCAGCGTGTCGCTGCCGCCCATTGTGAAGCGTTGAGACAGAGGCATATTGCCGCTTGCATAGCCTGCGCCGAGGTTCAGCGCCCAAACGCTCTCGCCGCCTGCACGGTAGTAGTAGCGCCAGTCAGCGGTCCACTTCGTAAAGTCAAAGTCGCCGCCCAGGCCGCCGGCCCACTCCATGCTGTAGCCGATACGCTTGCCTTCATGCGGATCATAAATATTATCACGAGAATCATAAACACGGCCAAAGGTCAGGCTGCGAGTCGTACCGAAGTTTTCTGCACGACGTGCTTCAGGAGTGCTTGGCATCCAGTCTTTATATTTAGAATCAGTTTTGAAATTGTTTTCATAATACTGGGAATCGCCTTCATAGCCGTCGGCAACGCCCTTATAGATATCATCGCGGTTCTTGATGGTTACATAATTGCTGATGAATTCATTGTTCGTCTTACGGCTGAAGGTGATTTCCTGACCGCGACGCTTTTTGTCATAACGAGCAAGTTCATCGCCGTCGATATTATAGTCAGCATATTCATTCGTAATATCGTACAGATTCAGCGTAGCGCTGGTTTCCTTGCTGTCAATCCACGGACGGGTATAGCTGAAATCATAGTTCTTGTTATCCTCGCCGCCGAACTCCCAGCGCACATTAATCTTGTCGCCGGTACCACGGAAGTTTTTGTCGCCGATAGAAATCATGCCCACAAAGCCGTCTGCATTGCTGTAGCCAGCGCCGATACCAAAGGTACCCGTATTCATCTCGACTACGGAAATCTCTACCTCAACAGCGTTCGGCTCACGACCGGGGTTCAGCTTGATATTTACGTCTTCAAAGTAGCCAAGGTTATAAACGCGCTGCATACTGCGACGTGCATCCTTCGCATTGAAGGGCTTGCCCTTCTTCAAACGCATCTCGCGGATAACAACGTAATCCTTCGTCTTAACGTTACCCTTCACCTTGAAGTCCTCAACATTGCCCTCGTTGACGGTAACCTTCAGCGTACCGTCCTGCTCCATATGCACGTCGGTAACACGCGCCAGGATATAGCCGCCGGCACGGTATTCCTCTTCGAGCTTTTGCACGCATTTATTAATATCCTTGAGGTTAGCAATCTTATTCTGCGGCAGG
>URVO01000071.1 GCA_900551335.1 uncultured Phascolarctobacterium sp. | reverse complement strand
GCTGAACCATCTGGTTTTCATCAACCACCATGTTATCACGCAGGTAGTCGAAGCCGAATTCGTTGTTTGTGCCGTAGGTAATATCAGCAGCATAAGCAGCCTTGCGGTCAGGGAAGTCCATATCATGCACAATCAGGCCAACAGACAGGCCCAGCGCTTTATAGATACGGCCCATGTCCTCGCTGTCACGACGGGCAAGATAGTCATTGACAGTAACAACATGCACGCCCTTGCCCGTAAGAGCGTTGAGGTATACAGGCGCAGTCGCTACAAGGGTTTTGCCCTCGCCGGTACGCATCTCGGCAATTTTGCCGCGGTGCAGCACAACGCCGCCTATCATCTGTACGTCAAAATGACGCATACCGGTAACACGCTTAGATGCCTCGCGGACAACAGCAAAGGCCTCCGGCAGAATATCATCCAAAGTTTCGCCCTTTTGCAGACGAACCTTAAATTCAGCAGTCTTGGCCGCCAAATTAGCAGAGCTCAAGCTTTGCATATCCTTCTCCAGGCTATTGATCTTCTCTACGATTACACGAATGTTTTTGATTTCTTTTTCGTTGGGGTCACCAAAAATTTTCTTTAAAATGCCTTCGAGCAACACGATCACTCCTTAAATATATGGTGCGGTTAAAAGACTATACACCTAATTGTAAATTATATCAGAAACTGCTCTGAAAAGCAAAAAAGCACGAGAAATTTTCCCGTGCTTTTTGTGAATTATAAGTTAAAAAATGATTTTTATTTTAATTCAGGACTGAGCAAACCATATTTGCCGTCTTTGCGACGATATACAACGTTTGTTGCGCCCAGATCAGGATCGAAGAATACGAAGAAATCGTGATTCAGAAGATTCATTTGCAGGATTGCTTCCTCCGGAGTCATCGGGTGCATAACAAAGCGTTTGTTCTTAACAATCTGGAACTCGCCTTCTTCTGCTTCAGCAGCAGGTGCAGGTGCAACAGGCTCTGCAAAGTTGCTGTATTTTCTCTTCATAAGACGGGTTTTATATTTATGAATCTGCCGCTCAATCTTCTCTACAACCAGGTCGATGGAGGAATACATATCCTTCGTGGTTTCCTGTGCTCTCAGAAGAATGCCGCTCGCCGGAACAGTAATCTCGACAATGTGATTGCCTTTCTCAACCTTCAGTACTGCAGAAATGTCGCCAACAGTTTTGAACTGTTTAGTTACCTTCGTAATTTTTTTCTCCACATACTCTCTCAGAGCCGGAGTTACATCAATGTTTCTGCCTTTTACGTTTACGCTCATAATAAATGCCTCCTTCGGTATGTCACCAAATTACTTCAGTGCTACCTTTTTTATCTTAAGAGATTGGGCTTTATCTCTTTGCTTCTATATTTCGCTATAGAGGCGAAAACTCCTGCTATACTTTGCACATTTCATACTTTTGTTGCAATTTGTAGCAAAAACTGTAATATCTTAACAAAAGCAGAGCCTTTTTTACAGCAGCCGCAGTTTATTTTTTCTGCAATAAATGCTACAATGCTGTATAATATAATTAGGAGAATATGGCATTGCGGCGGCCTGGCTGCCCTGTGCCGGCAATTATGTTTATGATGGAGATGAAACCCTTGCTTAACTACGCACAATTTAACGGCAAGCCGATGAAAAAACGGCAGCTCGAGCAATATCTGCAAAAGCTGCGGCTAAGCGGCTTCGAGCCACAGCCCGACCTGGCGAGCCTGACAAAATTACAGGACGCCCACTTAAAATTTGTTCCCTACGAAAATTTTGACTGCATGAACGGCAAAATCACCTCGCTCAAGCGTCAGGATATGTTCGAGAAGGTC
Organism: uncultured Phascolarctobacterium sp.; assembly: GCA_900551335.1. Taxonomy (GTDB): domain Bacteria; phylum Bacillota; class Negativicutes; order Acidaminococcales; family Acidaminococcaceae; genus Phascolarctobacterium_A. The sequence continues at coordinate 5,475 of URVO01000071.1, read as the reverse complement.
ATCATGCACAACCGTGGCGGCATCTGCTTCGAGCTCAACGGTCTGTTCAACTGGCTGCTCGAAAGCATCGGCTTCGATGTGATGAGCTTCGCTGCCCGCTATATCGACAAGCTCGACACCTACCAGCTGCGCCGTCACCGCGTGATGTGTGTAACCATCGACGGCAAGCGCTATATCACTGACGTCGGCGTCAACAGCGAAAGCCCGCGCATTCCGCTGGAGCTCACCGAAGGCCTGATTCAAAGCGACAGCATCAGCCAATATAAATTCACACGCAACGATTTCTGGGGCTGGCTTTTATGGCAAAAGGAGCGCGGCAAGCCATGGAAGCGCTTGTTCGGCTTCACCGAAGAGCCGCAGATTGACAAGGACTTCATCACGCCCAGCTTCTGGTGCGATGCTCACCCCGATTCGCCGTTCATCAACACCAAAAAGCTGTCTATCTTCCGCGAGGACTGCAACATCACGATTCGCGGCAACTTTTTAAAATTTTATCTTGGCGGCCGCGTCAAATACCGTTATAAAATCCATAACGGCGCTGAGCTCAAGGAAATCCTTTGGGAATACTTCGGCATCAATGTAGAATACAGGCTCAGGGACGACGGCATCGAGTATTAATACTCATTTTGCGGATAAGATATTTCTGCTCGAGGAGATGCGACTATGAAACTAGAAAATATTATAAGCAGCCTGCCTGGGTACACCAAAAGTATCTTATCTGCCCTCAACAGTGCAGGCTATAAGGCCTATCTCGTCGGCGGTGCCGTGCGTGACCTTTTGCTCGGCCTTACGCCTGACGATTACGATATCACGACCAACGCTCATCCGGAGCAGGTGCTTGCCCTCTGCCAAAAGTATCATTGGCAGACAGTCGACAAGCTGGGGCACAACTTTGGCTGCGTAATCATCGTCATCGACGGCATACCTACAGAGGTCACAACCTTCCGCGGCGAGCGCTACGGCGACAGCGATATGCACCGTCCTGAGGCAACGTGGTACTGCACCAGGCTGCGCGATGATTTAAGCCGCCGTGATTTCACCGTCAACGCCATGGCGCTGGCGGCGGACGGCACGCTTTACGATTACTTCGGCGGTCAGCAGGACTTGAAAAGCAAAATTCTGCGCACCGTCGGCAAGGCAGAGCAGCGCTATCACGAGGACGCTCTGCGCATGCTGCGCGCCTGCCGCTTCGTAGCGCAGCTAGGCTTCACCTATGTGCAGGATGGCTCCGCAACTCTGCCTCCCTTCGGTCAGCAGAGCACGCCCTACTACCTGCCGCATAATTACCGCTTCCCCATAGAACGCATCAGCGGCCTGTCGCTCGAGCGCGTGCGCAAGGAAATCGAAAGGCTGCTGCTCAGCAAGCACGCCGGTCATGGCCTCATGCTGATGATGGCCACAGGCATTCTCGGCTGCAGCTGCCGCGTGCGCGACAGGGGACAGGATACAAGCGTCCCCCTGCTTCCCGAAGCAGCACACCTCGTCGGCCTGCCGCAGAACCCGCGCTTCCACCTCTACGATACGTGGGAGCATACGCTGCTGGCCATTGATAACAGTCCGCGTGAGCTGGCCATCCGCTGGGCGCTCGTGCTGCACGACCTCGGCAAAGGCCTGCCCAATATCCGCAGGCTGAACAAGGAAGGTCAGCCCAGCGACCCCGGACATGAGGCAGAAAGCGCCGTCATGGCCAAGGCCATCTTAACGCGCCTGCGCTATCCGAAGGACTTCGTCCATCTTATAGTCTGGCTCGTCGCCCAGCATATGCGCTTCGCGCCCATGCTCTGGACAAAGGAGCGCACACTGCTGCGCTGGGTGCGCAGCGAAGCGACCAGCGCAGGCTTCAGGAACGAGCAGGAGCTCGCGCAGGCCTATGAGCTGCTCGTCGAGGTCTTTCTCGCTGACATGGGCGCTACGCACGCACACGAAAATGCGCAGCTCATGGCCGATGGCCGCGAGCTTGGCAGACAGGTCACCGAGCTGGCACGCACCAAAATGCCGGTCTGCACGAAGGACCTTGCCATCAGCGGCCGCGAGCTGCTGTCGCTTATTCCGCAGGCAAAAATCAAGGACACCCTTGCTTATCTTTTAGACCGTGTACAATCCGGCAACCTGCCCAATGAGCAGGAAGCCCTGCTTGCCGCTGTCAAAAAATATATCAAACGACATCAAGAAAAGGAGTAACACTATGGACATGAAAAAAACATTACTCGCAGGCCTCTGTGCCCTCGTCATTCTCGGCGGTACAAACTATCTGCTGAACCAATCTAACGCCCCCGTCGCCAACGCTGCCAATGCAGAGCAGGAGGTCGGCGGCGCAGCGCAGTTCGTCGGCAAGCATGACATCAAGGATTCGCCCTACTATGCGCATCCCGACTTCTACAACATGCAGTCCAACGAGCACCTCACGCTGCTGCCCAAGTTCTCCACCACGCAGCAGATAACCCCCTACACCTGCGGACCTGCTGCCGCCAACATGGTCGTAAAATATTACAAGGGCGACATCATCGACGATGAGCTTGCTGTAGGTAAGATTATGTCAACCAGCAGCACCGTCGGCACCAACACCAAGGGCATGGTAAACTATTTTGACAAGCTTGGCTGGGAGGTACATTCCTCCGTCAAAGACAAAACTCCCGATACCTATGAGGACTTCCTCAAATTTGTCGAGAGCAACCTGAAAAATAACACGCCCATCATGGTGGAAAACGTCGACTGGGGCGGACATTGGCGTGTCATCATCGGCTATGACACCATGGGCACAGAGCACATGGGCGACGACGTGCTGATTATGGCAGACCCCTTCGACACGACAGACCACCTGCAGGACGGCTATGGCATTGTACCGGCTGAACGCTTCTTTTACATGTGGTTTGACCACCAGCTTTACCCCAGAAGCGAGCAACAGCGTCAATGGCTGACTGCCAAACCTAAATAAATATAAAAAATCAGAGGTCACTGCCCCATGCAGTGACCTCTTTTCTTATGCTTCAACTCTTTTATTATGCTTGTCGACAAAATCGCACAAATCGCCAAAGTCTAAGGGCTTGGCAATCAAATAGCCCTGATAATAATCTGCGCCCAAAGCGTGCGCCTTCTCCAGCAGCTTCTCTGTTTCAATGCCTTCCATGCAGACGCGCATCTTCAGCTTATGTGCACAATTCATAATCGTTTCGACTACAATACTGTCCACCTCATGCTCGATAATGCCGCGCGTAAAGCTCTGGTCCAGCTTAACCGTATCAAAAGACAAATCACGCAAAAGCATCAGCGTAGCATGACCTGTACCAAAATCGTCCGCAGAAACACGGATTCCATGCGAATGGAAAACAGCCACCAGCTTTTTCAGACGGCTGACGTTGAGCGTGCGGCAATGCTCCGTAAATTCCAGAATCAAATTTTCCGCCGGGAAGCCGCTCTTCGCCAAAATATCCATAACATCATCAGGGAAGCTGTCGCGCTCCAGCTGCTTATACGAAACATTGACGCTCAAGCAGAAATCGGGATGCTTACGCAAAAGCTTCGCGCCCTCGCTCAACGCTTTGCGCAAAATCCACAAGCCAAGGTCATAGAAATAAATATCGCCCTCCAGATGCGAAATATATTCCAGCGGCGGCACCGCGCCCCACGTCACATTCTTATAACGCAAAAGCGCCTCCGCGCCGACAACCCTGCCCTCCGCATTAGTCTGCGGCTGATATTGCAGGTAAAAGCCCTCACAGTTGTTCAATACGCTCGCCTTCACATCACGCAAAATGGCAAGGCGGCGTTTAGCACGCTGGTTATATTCCTCATTGACATAGACAAGCTCGCCGTTATTCTCATATTTGGACATACGGATATAATAATCCAGCTCTGAAAGCAGCGGCGTAATGGCCTCCGTATCATTTTCATGATGCACCGCCGCCGCACCAAAGTACAGCTTCGCCTGATTCTTACCCAGATAAAGCTGCTTATTGACAATCTTCTTCAGCTGCTCATAAAGCTTTTGAATCTCCTCATGCGTCGCGCTGTGCATAACAATAGCAAACTTCACGCCGTTCAGGCGGAAGAACTTTGTCTCCTCGTCCAGCAGCTCCAGCACCTGCTGCGCAAAATTATGCAGCACGAGGTTGCCTGCCTCATAGCCATAGATGTCGTTGATAACGTGGAACTCACTGATGCCGACGACAAAAATATCCACCGGCTCATGCTTCTTCTGCTTTTCGGTAATATACTCAAAAAACTTGAACGTATTGCCAAGATTTGTTATCGGGTCAATCGTATCAATCGCGCCATGGTTAGTAATCGTGCCCACGAAAATATCCGGCTCGTCGCCCTTGCCCTTGAGCACATAGCCGTCGCAGCTGCACATTACATAATAGCCCTTCGCATTACGCGCTCTGTACTGCATTCTATGATAGGCCTTTTTGCCGCTCATGATGGCGCCGATATCGCTTATATAGCCTTCCCTGTCATCAGGATGCACATGCTCCATCCAGATACTGCCTGCATCGAGCATATACTCCCCGGGCAGGTCGAACTCCTTCACAGCATTCGCAGACCAGCGCGACATATTCGTGCGCATATTGCAGACATAAATATAACGATTGCTCATCGTCCTGCTAAGCGCCTCAAAAATACGGCTTTCCAAGCCATAATGTATATCCAAAACGCTCTCTGACGGCGTATCCTTCCCCTGTCCCCAGACGTTTCTTTTCTTGTTCAGCTTATATTCGTACATCTTCTGGTCAGCTGTCAGCAGCAGATTATTGTACGCCTGCTCATCCATAGAAGCAGCCTGCGTGCAGCCAAAGCTGAAATCACAGGGATAGTCCACCAGCTTTTCCATCTTCGCCTTGAAATGCTCGTGCGCCTCCTCCAAGCGCTTGCGCAGCTCCTCCGCGCTTGCCGTCAGCGACAAAATAACAAACTCGTCACCGCCAATGCGGAAAACCTGCTCCTGCTCGCCGCACAGCTCCTGCAGCAGATTGCTGACGCAGATAATATAAAAATCGCCCTCAGTATGACCAAAATTATCATTACAATACTTCAGCTCATCCATATCGATAAAGGCAACAGTGCATGGAGTCTGCTGCAGCCACAGCTTTTTCACCTGCAAGTCAAAATAAAGCCTATTGCCCACACCTGTCAGCGCATCCGTATGCGCACTCGTTTCCAGACGAGTACGCTGCTCCTGCAGCTGACGGAACAGCTCATTAAAGGGCTGCGACCATTCGCCCATGCAGTCAATAGAGCATTCCTTTTCGCCCTTGACAGCACTCTGCGCCGTCAAGACCAGCTGCTGTAGATTTGCCTGCAATTTTTTATAAGGCCCAATAAACGGATTATCTGCACGCGCTGGTATATTTCCCGTAAATTTGCCATGCTCCAGATTTTCCGCCAGCAGCTTCGTTTCCCTAAGGCAAGCGTTCAAAAACTGCAGCTCCCTGCCTAAGCGTTGTAAATGCTCTTCAACGCTGTCAAACTCTAGCTTTG
>URVO01000070.1 GCA_900551335.1 uncultured Phascolarctobacterium sp. | reverse complement strand
CCGCCGCCGATATCAACAACCATGTTGCCGCGCGGCACAGAAATATCAATGCCGGCGCCCAAAGCTGCGGCCAGCGGCTCCTCAATCAGATAGGTCTTGGATGCACCGCCCTGAGTGGTGGCCTCCATAACAGCACGCTTCTCAACAGAGGTAATGCCGATAGGCACGCAGGTCATAACACGCGGCTTAAAGAAAACGCTCTTGCCTGCCACCTTGTCGATAACATAGCTCAGCAGCTTCTGCGTTACTGTATAATTAGCGATAACACCCTCCTTCAGCGGACGGATAGCAACGATGCTGCCAGGCGCACGTCCCAGCATCTCTCTTGCATCCTCGCCGACAGCCAGCACCTTGTTGCGCACCTTATCAATAGCTACAACAGAAGGCTCCTTCAAAACAACGCCCTTGCCCTTTACATAGACAAGGATATTTGCAGTACCAAGATCGATACCAATATCCATACTCTTAAACATTCTTCTGTCTCCTTAATCTATATTAATACGTTCAATGTCTGCGCCCAGATTCCTCAGCTTAGCAACAATGTTCTCATAGCCACGGTCGATGTGATGCAGATCGCCGATACGCGTCGTGCCCTCTGCCACCAGACCTGCCAGAATCATCGCTGCGCCTGCACGCAGGTCAGTTGCGCGCACATCGCAGCCCGTCAGCTTGCTCGGCCCGTCGATAACAGCACTGCGGCCCTCGGTAGAAATCTGCGCACCCATACGGTTCAGCTCGACAACGTGCATAAAGCGGTTCTCGAAAACAGTCTCCGTAACCTTGCTGCGGCCCTCGGAAATAACCATCATCGCCATCATCTGTGCCTGCATATCCGTCGGGAAGCCAGGATAGGGCAGCGTCTTGATGGACACAGCCTTCAGCGGGCTTGTGCCGATAACGCGCACCTTGTCGATATCCTCCTCGACAATCGCGCCAGCCTCACGCAGCTTGGCGATCAGCGGCTTCTGGTGCTCAGGCAGCACATTCTCGACAACAACATCGCCGCCGGTCATGGCAGCAGCAATCATATAGGTACCTGCCTCAATGCGGTCAGGAATAATCGTATAATCAGCGCCATGCAGCTCCTTCACGCCCTCAATGCGGATCGTATCGGTGCCTGCACCGCGGATTTTTGCACCCATCTTGTTCAGATAGTTCGCCAGATCGACAATCTCCGGCTCCTCGGCAACGTTCTCCAAAATAGTCGTGCCCTCAGCCAGCGCCGCAGCCATCATAATATTCTCCGTTGCGCCAACGCTCGGAAAATCAAAATAAATGCTCGTGCCCTTCAAGCCTTCAGGAGCACTCGCTTCGATATAACCATGGCCCTGCTCGATATTCACGCCCAAAGCCTCAAAGCCCTTCAGATGAATATCAATCGGACGTGCGCCGATGGCGCAGCCGCCCGGCATAGAAATACGTGCCTTGCCAATACGCGCCAGCAGCGGTCCCATAACGAGGAAGGACGCACGCATCGTGCGCACCAGCTCATACGGAGCCTCGTAAGAGGTAATCTCCGTGCTGTCGATATCCAGCACATTCGCCTCAGGCTGGCACTTTACCTTCATGCCCAGGCATTTTAAAACTTCACTTATAGTATGCACATCCTCCAGCATCGGCACCTCGTCTAAACGACTAGGGGTAGTGCCGAGAATGGAAGCTGCGATAATCGGTAATACAGCGTTTTTTGCACCGCTAGTTTTTACAGTACCAACAAGGCGGTTTCCGCCCTTAACAACTAATTTCTCCAAAATGATCCTCCTATAAGAAAACCGTCTCTCCGGCTTAGAAATTGATTCGCTGGCGGTCTGCAAGAATATTATAATATGTCTCTTTTTCCATCAGCTCGTGACGAATTTCCTTCTTCGCTTCTTCGTCAGTACATTCAGCCAGACGCTTGCGCAAAAACGCAATATCCTGCTTCAGCATCAGCATTTTGTTTCCTGCTAAGCTCTCTACGATATCAGCCATCTCACAGTCACCCTCCTTACTTACATATATCTTTTCACTTCTCAATGAGAAGTCAGTCGACCTTGCCTATTGCTACATACTATAGTCTACTATAAGCAAGTTTAATATGCAAGAAAAAAACTGTGACAAAACACAAAAAAACTGACCAACAGCAGCCTGTCAGCCAGTTTTGTATTAGTAGGAAAATATAATTATTTTCTTCTTCTGCATTTCGGACAGAAAAATGAGCGTTTCGAGCGGTATTAAGCCTCCAGCAGCTGCAGAACCTCCTGCGGATTTTCAGCCAGCAGCTTCGCCCCATGCTGCACCAAAAAGTCACGGCCACGGAAGCCCCAGCAGGCACCTATACAGGGAATACCTGCATTACGTGCCGTTTCGATGTCCGTATCCGAATCACCGATATATATCGTTGCGTTCTTCTCCGCGCCCAGCTTCTCCATAACGGCAAACAGCATATCCGGCGCAGGCTTTTTGGCAATGCCCTCACGCTCGCCACAGGCCGCGTCCAGCTGACCGGCGAAATACTGCTTCACCAGCTCCTGCACGCCGTAATCAGCCTTATTAGAAACAATCGCCGTCCTGCAGCCTGCCTTGCGCAGCGCTGCCAGCAGCTCCATAATGCCGTCATAGGCCTTAGTTTTATAATTGCAATGCGCCTTATAATACGTATTAAACGTAGCGTATACCTGCTCCTGCAGCTCGGCAGAAGCCTCCGCAGGCACAGCACGCTTAATCAGCTTACGGATACCGTTGCCAACGAACCAGCGCACCTCATCCTTAGTACGCGCCGGGAGTCCGTGCTGCGTGAGCGCATAGTTTGTCGCACCAGCCAAATCATCAAGCGTATTTAAAAGCGTTCCGTCAAGGTCAAAAATTACTGTTTTATATTGCATAAATCGTCCTTTGCCTCTTCTAATTATGTCGCTAAGCAGGCTGCACAGCTAGAAGCCTCTAGTCATTGCAGCCTTAGTCTCAGCAGACTTCAATAACCTTTGTTTTTACCTTGTACAGCTCTAATGCAGCAGTCAGCTTCTCATCACCAGCAATATTTCCCGCCAACACTACATTTGGTGCCAGCAAGCTAAGGCTTATGTCACTGAACATCTGCCGCAGCTCGTTAATCATCTGCGCATCGCCGTCATTAACCCTGCCGGGCGTGCGCTCTGCCAGCTGCCAGTAGAGCTGCTTTAAGATATAGCTTTCATTTTTATTATATTCTTTGATATTATCAATAATGTTATACGGATAAGCGTCTTTCTCGCGCCACGTAGCCTTAAAGACATCGAGCACCTTCGTTTCGTAGGCAGCCTTTGCCGCAGCCCAGCTTTCGCAGTCAGCGGACCTGAGCATATCCTCCAGCTTATCGCGGCAGCTGATGACCTTGCGGCAGCGCACAAGCATGGCATAGATCAGCGCACACTCAGCAGCAGTCGCCTGCTCTGTCTCCGGCATCACAGTCAGCACCTTGCCTGCGCTGCCCTGCCTGCGCTCAGCGTCCAGTTTTGCATTCACCAGATGCTGCATAGAAAGGCTGCTGTCCTCGCTTGTCACAGGCAGTCCCAACGCAGCCAAACGCTTAATATCCCCCTCAGAACCTAAAACAAGTATGCGCAGAGGCTCCTTGCTCGCCAGCAGTTCGGCGATTACAGCCTCTGTGCTCATTTACTGCTTCCTAAGAAAGCTGCAAACGCTTTATATGTATAGTATACGTCCAGCTTAGAGCTCAGCTCAAACGGAGAATGCATGCACAAAATAGGCACACCGAGGTCAACAACGTCCATATCCATAGACGCAACATAAAGGGCAACCGTACCGCCGCCGCCTTCGTCGACTGCGCCCAGCTCGCCAACCTGCCAGTAAACATCAGCCTCGTCCATAATGCTGATAACCTTGGCCATCGTCTCAGCGCTTGCGTCATTAGAGCCGGATTTGCCGCGCGCACCCGTATACTTCGTCAGCACAGGGCCTTTATTCACAAAACAGCTGTTGCGCTCTTCATAAACAGAAGCAAAGCTCGGGTCATAAGCGCCGTTAACGTCAGAGGACAGAGCCGTCGTATTGCGCAGCACCTTGCGGATATTCGCCTTTTGCGCAGCAGCAAGGTCTTCGATATAGTGCAGCACAAAGTCAGAGCTCAGGCCGGTGTTGCCGTAAGAGCCGATTTCTTCTTTGTCGGCCAGCACTGTAACCGTTGTATAATACGGAGCCTTGGTGTCGATTTCTGCCGTCAGTGCGGTATAAGCACAAACCTTGTCGTCCTGACCATAAGCGCCAATCAGGCTACGGTCAAAGCCTACATCCTGTGCCTTCGTAGCCGGAACGAATTCAATCTCAGCACGCAGGAAATCGCGCTCAGTAATGCCATACATTTCGTTTAAAATCGCCAAAGCGTTGAGCTTCACAGCGTCCTTTACGCCTTCCTCTTCGCTTTCATCAACGAACGGCAGACTGCTGATAACAATGTTCAGCTCTTCACCACGGATACCGTCGCTGAGCTTACGCTCGTTCTGCTTAGCGCCCAGATGCGGCAGCAGGTCCGTCACGCAGAAAACAGGATCACCCTCGTTTTCGCCAACACAGACATTAATCATTTCGCCATTCTGCTTCACGATAACGCCATGCATAGCCAGCGGAATCGTTACCCATTGATATTTACGGATACCGCCATAATAATGCGTTTTGAAATAAGCCATCTCATGATTTTCGTATACCGGATTAGGCTTCAGGTCTAAACGCGGTGAATCAATATGCGCAGCGTTCAGGCGCACGCCCTCCTCCAGCGATGCCGTGCCAAAGGTAGACATTAACAAAGATTTGCCACGGTTCACGAAGTAAATCTTATCGCCAGCCTTGTAGGCTGCACCCTCTACGAAGGGCACATAGCCAGCTTGCTCCAGCAGCTCGACAGCCTTAGCTGTAAATTCGCGCTCTGTTTTTGCCTTATTCAAAAATTCCTTATAGCCTTCGCAGTAAGCAAAGGCGGCATCCTTTGCAGCTGGTGCTTTTTTGCCGATATGGGGAAATTCCCAAGTCAGCTTCTTTTGCAGTTCTTTTGCATTCGTCATAATCTATCACTCCTTATGTTAAGCGTAGTAAGCGGTGCCTGACAGCACTAAGACAATGATACCACAAATCGTGGTTTTTGGGGAGAGGGAAGAGAAGTATACAAGTATTTAATCGAGTAGGAGGTAGGTAATTAGTTTACCTACCGACCTCTCACACCACCGTGCGTACCGTTCGGTACACGGCGGTTCAAATACCATAATGCTTGAGTCTTTTAAACTCGTAATTGACGGCTAACACATAGTAGCCTGCCTTTACGAGTTTTTCATTTGTTATTGCTCTGCTAAGTATCGGACTTCCCGCTACTCTCCAATAACCTAATCGTGTGTTTCCCCACATATATGTGTACTCCTCTGGTATTCCTAACTTCTTTAGGTTTGTAACTCTTGTTTTAGGTTTCTTCCATTGTTTCCATATATATTGACGGATTCTTCTTCGCAACCATTCATCCCATTCCTGCATTTTTCGTCTTATACTTGCTATGCAGTAATAGTTCAGCCAACCGCTTACATATACTTTTACCTTGTTCATCACTACACGTACATTTCTTCCTTGATTTCTAGCTGTCAGCTCTTTTAATTTTGCTTTGGCTTTCTTCAAGGATTGTTTGTGTACTCTTATCATTACTCCTGTTTTGTTCTTGCCTAGCGTAAATCCTAAGAACTTGAACTTTTGTGAGTATACACTTACTACTCTGCTCTTTTCCATGTTCAACTTTAGCTTGAGCTTATCTTCAAGATATTTTCTACTCGATTCCAGTAATCTTTCCGCCGCTCTTTTGCTCTTTGCTTCGACAATAATGTCATCTGCATACCTTACAATATTTACTCCTCGTCTTGACATTTCTTGGTCAAACTCATTCAGGTAAATATTGGCCAATAGTGGCGACAATGGCCCTCCTTGCGGCGAACCTTCTTCTGTCTTTACTATTACTCCGTTGTCCATGACTCCGCTTTTAAGGAATTTCTTGATTAGCTCTATCAGCCTCTTATCTTTTATCCTTCTGCGAAGTATATTGAGCAGTAAGTCATGGTTCAGCGTGTCGAAATACTTGGATAAATCTACTTCTACTACGTATTGGTATCCCTTTTCCGCATATTCTTTTACGCTCTCCATTGCCTGTTGCGCACTTCTTCCTACTCGGTAGCCGTAGCTTCCTTTGTTGAAAGTTTCTTCATACATTGGTTGCAGTACCTGTGCTATTGCCTGCTGTACCATTCTGTCTATGACGGTTGGTATGCCAAGCTTTCGCACTCCTCCGTCTGCTTTGGGAATTTCCTTACGTCTTACTGGGTTTGGTTTATATCTTCCGAACCATATATCAGACACAAGTTCTCGACCATGTTCAGTACACCAAGGTTCCAGTTCATCGACAGGCATTCCGTCGATTCCCGCAGCTCCCTTGTTGCCTTTGACTCTTTTCATTGCTTCGAGTAAATTTCTGCCCCGAAGAATTTCTCGCAGTAAATCCTGCGTTGCATTGTCTCTTTCTCTGTTGTCCCGAGTTCCAACACTCTGCACTCCTGCATACCCTTCGCGTTCCACGCTATCCCTTTGCAGGCAGTCCTTTCGGTATTCTGCTTTCATTGTGTTGGACTCCTTTCTCCAGTTACTCAAGACTGGTATTTGTTCAGTCCTTCCCGTAAAAAAAAAACGGTACTATGACCTCTGCTGACTTCTCACAGCAAGCTTTACTCCGTATTTCGGATTTCCTACTTTACGTCTGTGAGACCTCCCCAGGTAAGAACGATAACTTTCATTCCATGTAGCCGCCTTATTTACTGTATAGAGTTCGGGTAGCATTGGACTTCATCTTGAGTGGCAGACTTATCCGCTCTAATTCAGCCTTATATAAGGTTTCTGTTCGTCGGCTCAGAACTTTGCCCGCTGTCGATTTTCCACAACAGCATCCAGCTTCCTTCAGATTCCACCTCACGATGGACACCCTTGCCTTCGGCTAACGCTTCCTGCTACCGAGCGCGTAGTGGACTTTCACCACCTAGTTATCGCCCATGCTGGGCGCACCGCAATTAAGCCTGCCTGTGTACTGTTAAGGGTACGCAAGCAGGCTTTTGTGTTGTCTAGATATTCAATTTGCGCGTCGCACAGCTCCTTCACATGCGGCGGCTGGGCAGCCAGGTTCCCTGCTCGGTAGATAGTTTTCCCGTTACAGAAAAATAAAACTCCGTATCCTAAGATACGGAGTTTTATTTTTCTAACCGGCAGCTATCTATCCTCCCAGGCCGCTTCCAGCCAAGTACTTTC
>URVO01000069.1 GCA_900551335.1 uncultured Phascolarctobacterium sp. | reverse complement strand
ATCCGCCCGCGCCGCCGGTTACAAGAATATTCATCGCTTATTTGCTCTCCTTAGCTACAATGCCTTCCAGATATTGCAGGAATTTGTCGTGCAGGTCAGGACGCTTGAGCGCCATCTCCACAGTGGCCTCCAAAAAGCCCTGCTTGTCACCCACGTCATAGCGGCGGCCCTCAAAGTTATAGGCATACATCGTCTGCTCCTTCGCCAAAACCTTCAGCGCATCGGTCAGCTGGATTTCATCACCACGGCCCGGCTTCGTTTCTTCCAGAATAGGGAAGATTTCCGGCGTAATAACATAGCGGCCTAAAACAGCCAGACGGCTCGGTGCTTCCTCTACTGCCGGTTTTTCCACCATATCCTGTACGGTGAAGGTGCGTGCATCACCAGTCGGCTCGCTGGCAACGATGCCATAAGCAGAAACCTTCTCCTGCGGCACCTCCTGCACACCGAGTACGCTCGCGCCGGTTTTGTCATAAACATCAATCAGCTGCTGCAAAGCAGGCTTTTCGCTGTCCACAACATCATCACCCAAAAGCACAGCAAACGGCTCCTCGCCTACGAACTGCTTAGCGCAGAGAATAGCATGACCAAGTCCGCGCGGCTCCTTCTGGCGGATGTAGTGAATGCGCACGTCAGAAATTTTGCGTACCATCTCCAGCTCCTTGAGCTTGCCATGCTCCTCAAGGTTCAGCTCCAGCTCAATGCTGCGGTCAAAATGGTCTTCAATTGCACGCTTGCTACGGCCGGTGATAATCAAAATATCCTCGATGCCGGAATGCAAGGCCTCTTCAATGATATATTGGATGGTCGGTTTATCAACAATCGGCAGCATCTCCTTCGGAGTTGCTTTCGTTGCAGGCAGGAAGCGAGTGCCCAGGCCTGCTGCCGGAATAACTGCTTTACGTACAGGTTTAAACATAATTCTATCTCCTTTACTTTACTCAACAAGCACTCCCGTTTAAGCAGAGGAATGCCTTTTTTATCGCTTAAGCCTCTTCGCCGCCGATAACTGCTAACAGCTCAGCAGTTTTTGCAGCCAAAAGCTCTTTATCGCCCTTCGTCTCGACATTCAGACGCATAACAGGCTCGGTATTGGATACGCGCACATTGAAGCGCCAGGTGTCATAAGCAACGCTGAGGCCATCCAGATGATCCTGCTCGCCGTCAGCATATTTTTTGCCCAGCTCTGCCAGCACGGCTGCGGAATCAGCAACCTTGCGGTTAATCTCGCCGCTGCATGGATACATATCCACGCGCTCGCCCACCAGCTCAGACAGCTTCTTGCCTGTGCGGCACATCAGCTCCGTCACGAGCAGCCAGGGAATCATGCCGCTGTCGCAGCAGGAGAAGTCGCGGAAATAATGATGTGCGCTCATCTCGCCGCCATAAAGAACATTGTTGTTGCGCATGCATTCCTTCATGAAGGCATGGCCGCTCTTGCAGCGTACAGGCACACCGCCGTCGCGCTCCAAAATAGCCTCTGTGTTCCAGGTCAGGCGCGGGTCAAACATAATCTTCGCGCCCGGCTCCTTATGCAGGAAGACCTCTGCCAGCAGGCCAACGATATAATAGCCTTCGATAAAATCTGCCTTCTCGTCAAAGAGGAAGCAGCGGTCAAAGTCGCCGTCCCAGGCAATGCCCAGGTCAGCGCCGCTTTCGCGGACAACCTTCGCCGTAGCCTCGCGGTTCGGCATCAGCAGCGGATTCGGTACACCGTTGGGGAAGGTGCCGTCCGGAGTTTCGTTCAGCGTAATAAATTCAAACGGCAGATGCTTAGCCAGCTCCTTGAGCACAGGACCTGCGCCGCCATTGCCGGGGTTAGCAACGATTTTCATCGGCTTGAGCACGCTCGTATCAACATAGGTCAAAAGATGCTCGATATATGCAGGCATGATGTCCACCTGCTCCAGTGCGCCCAAGGTCTTGCCGCTGACCAGCTGATGCTTGAAATCGCCGGAAGCAGCAACCATCTCGCCAATCTCCTTCAAGCCGGTATCGCTGGAAATCGGACGCGCATCACGGCGCACCAGCTTCATGCCGTTGTATTCCTTCGGATTGTGGCTGGCAGTTACCATAATGCCGCCATCAGCCTTCAGATGAGCAGTAGCAAAATAAATCATCTCGGTACCGCATTGACCGATATCTATAACCTTTGTGCCGCCATGACGCAGGCCCTCAGTCAGCGCATCAACCAGCGCACGGCCGCTCAGGCGGATATCATGACCGACAACAACAGTCTCTGCTGCAAACATTGCCGAAAAAATACGGCCCATGCGATAAGCCATCTCTTCGTTAACCTCGGTGGGATACACACCGCGTACATCGTAAGCCTTAAAAGCCTTGTTTGTTACTTCCATTGTTACTTCTCCTTTATTTTGAAATCTTTATCAAAAATACATTGTTAGCAAATCAATATATATTATTCGTCACCGCAAAAAAAAATCCTGCCTGAAAAGCTCCGGCAGGATAAATTTCTCTTTTAATATATTATAATTTGTCGCCGCTCTGACGGATAACCTCCTCCGCCGCCTCGCCCAGATACCAGCGGATAACCGAGAAGAACGGCAGGCTCACGCCCCGATAATCAGGCACCAGCCAATTAGACGCCAGCACCGGCAGAATATCCTCCAGCGCCTCGCCCTGCCCAACAGCCCAGCTGATTTCGTCCTCCAGCTTGTGAATAACCTCCAGCCGCATACGCATCAGTCGCGGTGCATTAAGATTCAGCTCGCGGATAGTGCTTTTCGCCCGCGCCTGCAAATGCTTGGGACAGCTGTCCTCGTCAACATACATGCGGCCGCTGTGCTCAGCATAACGAAAGATGCGCACCTTGCCGGGAATCTTGAGCGGATTGAGAATATATCGCGTTATCTCCTTGCCGCCCTTCGGCACATCGCAGCTGCGGTCGCGCTTCTGCGAGGAATAGCGATACTCCGCATCAGGCACATAGGGCTGGCTGCCGCCGTGGCACACGCCCAAGAGATTGCGCCAGTCAAGATGATAATTATGCCCATGCTCCAGCGTCGCATTCTTGGGGAAAAAATGCTCTACGCGGAAATCATCAACCTCGCCCTCCTCATGCGCCAGCTTGATGCTTATCTCGCAATAAGCACAAAGGCCGTGCTGGTCGTGCAGAATCTCCTGCTTGACCTCCTTATAGCCGAAGCGGCAGCGACGGCGGAAGTGCTCCCACGTTTCCTCGGGAAAGCGCAGTCGGTACTTGCGCAAAGCCTCCGGCTCCAGCTTGCTTTTGTAAACTCTTTTCATGAGCGCCTCCTGCGGAACTCGCGCATACGGATATCCATATCCGCACGGACGAGTGCAGGCTCACGTCCACGCGCCCAATCATCAAGACGCTTGCGCAGCGCCAGCGCCTCCTCTGTATCCCATTTATCCTCGCTGACCAGCTCCAGATACTGCTTCAAATCCTGCACGACAGGCAAACACTGCGGCCTGGGGTCAACGTGCTGAATCTCCTGCAAAATACGCGTGCTGTCCGCACCCAGCGAAAAATCTACGCGGCGCACGCCCTCGAACTGCTTGCCCCAGCTCAGCACGCGGATGCTCGTCGCCGGCACGCTGCTCAAAACCTGCGGACTATGCGTCGTCACAATAAACTGCACCTTCGGAAAGGCCTTCTGCAAATCAAGCAGCACCGTCTGCTGCCACAGGGGATGCAAGTGCATATCAATCTCGTCAATCAGCACCAGTCCCGGCGTCTCCAGCACCGCGCGCTCGCCAAGCTGCGGATTCAGGCGCACCATGCGGTAGGCAAGGTCGGCCACCATACTGATAACGCTGCGGAAGCCGTCGCTCAGATCGTCCACTATCATCTCGCCCGTCAGCGGATGGCTCACCACGAAGCATTTCAGCTTAAAATTATAATATAAATCATGCAGGCCTGTGCTTTCCAGACAAATATCCACGGCCTTCTGAATCGCCTCTTTAATCAGCAGATTGCGCTGCAAAGCCGCGCTCTGCTGCACCTCCTCCAGCGCCGCCTTCGTCACATGCTCGAACCAAGTGCCAAAGCTGTTATAGGACGACGATGGCTCCAGACATTCCTCATAGCCGACCGTGCGCTCAGTAAGCGAGCGCTCAAAATTTTTCAGCAGGCTGCTGTCCACCCATATGCGCTGCGTACCGTAATAGGCCAAAGCAGGCAGCAGCGTCTGCTCATTAGCCTCGCACTGCTGCTGAAACGTCTTGCCTATCGCCCGCAGCTCTGCGTCATTGTCCTCAGGAACATTATTCTCCAGCAAGCGTCGCGTGCAGGAAAGCGGCTTGCCGAACGCCTCACCCTCCAGCATCACCTCCGTCGGATAGCGGCTCTCCATGCTTTCAATATGCTGCGTCTGCTCATTATAAACAGGCGTCCTCCGCACATCCTTCGGCAAAAGAGTGCGTCCCTTGATGTCGAACGCGCGCAGATATGGCTCCAGCGCAATCGCAATCGCATCAAAAATAGCCGTCTTGCCCTTGCCGTTCTCCCCCACAATAACCGTCAGCTCAGGGTCAAAATCAATATCCAGCTCGTCATAGCAACGAAAATTTTTCAGCTTCAATCTTTTGGCCTGCATATAGCTCCCTCCGCTTCTGTATCTTTATTTACATTATACCAGTGCAGACCGAAAAAAATAAGCTTTTTTGCCGAAAAGGTTAGAAAACATTTTTCAAGAAGTGTATAATATACAATTATTAACACTTTAGTCAAAAAGGAAGAAGCCTATGAATATTTTTGCTCTGCTCATTATCGCCATGGCGATTATTATCCTGATGCTGCGGCGTCACATTCCCATCGGCCCCTGTATGCTGACAGGCGGACTTTTTATCTGGCTCATGAAAACGCCGGAGCTGCACTACCTGACGCAGGCCTTCACCGAAACGCTGAGCCTGCCGCGCACCTATGACATAATTTTTGCGCTTTACTTTGTTATGTGCCTCGAAATCGAGCTGCGCACCAGCGGTGCGCTCGCCGGCATGGTTCATGCCCTGCAAAAAATTTTTTCCAGCAACCGCGTCACGCTGGCTGTTATGCCTGCATTTCTCGGCCTGCTGCCATCGCTTGGCGGTGCGCGTTTCTCGGCGCCGATTGTAGAGGAAGCAAGCAAGGGGCTGGGACTCACCAGCGACCATCAGGCGGCCATCAACTTCTGGTTCCGTCATATCTTTGAATTTTCCAGCCCGATTATTCCGGGTATGATTATGGCGTGCAACATCGCCGGCGTAACCTACAGCGAATTTATCATGCACTTATGCTGGCTCACCGTGCTCATGTTCAGCGTCGGCTGGTTCGTACTCATCCGTCCGATAAAAGCCGACAGCATTAAGGAAAACGCAGGCTCGCAAGCTGCAGACGAACAGGGCTGGCAGGATTTATGGCTGTCGCTGTCACCTGTTGTGCTCACCTTCGTGCTCGTTGTTTTCTTCAACATGAACGCCTCCGTCGGCATGGGCGTAGTCACCGCAGGACTGTTCCTCGTGCTGCACTTCACCAAGCGTGAGGTCAGCCTTAAAGATGTCGTAGTCGGTGCCATTGATATGAAAATGTTCTTCAATGTGCTCTGCATCCTCTACTTTATCCAGATACTCACCGTCACTCAGGTGCTGCAGGAAATCGTCACTGCCTTTCAAAGCTCGCCGCTGCCCGTGCCGGTCATCATTGCCTGCGTCAGCTTCATCATCGGCGTGCTCACCGGTATGTCGCAGGGACATGTCGCCATCATCATGCCGATTATCGCCGCTATGCAGACCGGCAGCCTGAATCTTGCCGGTGTCGCAATGGCCTTCGGCGTTGCCGGACAGATGCTTACGCCGACGCATATGTGCCTTGTCGTCACGGTTGACTACTTCAAAGCAAACTTTTTCAAAACGCTGAAGCCTGTGCTTATAGGCGAGGTTATGCTGCTGACGATTTTTTCCGTATATACCTACTTCACGTGGTAAAATTAAAAATATAAAAACCGAGATGCTGCACATCATTATGTGTGCAATATCTCGGTTTTGTTTTTGCCTCAATACCACTTGCTCTCCACGCGCACCCAGCCCTCAGCCTTCGTCTTCGGGCTGCGCACGTTCAGCCAGCGCCCTTCGTCCACAGGCAGCAGCGCCGACTTGTCCGCCTCGAGCTTCGCCTTCTCGCCCTGCAGCGTTTCAACCTCCAGCACGCAGGGAGTATTCGCCTTAGCCAAACGCGCCTCAGCAACCTTATACACGCCGCCCTGATGCAGCTTGTACTTAAGCTTATCCTCTCCGTCTAAAAGCAGCTCCTTTTTCAGCTTCACGGCCGTAGGCTTCGTAAATTCCACCCTGCCGATAACCTCGAGCTGCTGACCTAAAACAAAGCTGTCCGTACATACCGCTGCCGTCACGCTCGGCTGCGCATAAAAGCTGTCACCGTTTTTTACAGTATACGTTCTGTCCTTAGGCCCAAAAACCTGCATACCGACCGCAAAGCCCACTGCAAGGCAAAGCAGCACCAACACAATATTTATCAGCTTATTTTTCATTCTGCCCACCTCACATCAGCTTGCTGTCCGAAACATCATTATATTTTACATAACCCGGCTTGCCATTCAGCTCCACCTGCTTCCATTGCCCAACGTATGGCAGCTGCAGAAGTTCTGTAGCAAAATCCAGCTCATACTCCTTGCCATCAACGACAACTCTGCCAACAGTTTCGCCACGGCCATCATCCTCACGCACAATGCGCACCTGCGTTCCTGCGGGAATCACATGCTTTTGGAAAATATAGCGGCGGAACTTCAGCTGCTGCTTCACAAGCGCCAGACTGTCATCCTTATCCTGACTATTCACCGTATCAATATAATCAACCTTCACGCCCTGCGATAAATACTCGATAATCTTGCCGTTCAAGCCGGACGGCGTATTATATAAAGCTACCTTGTCATGCAGCGCCACACACTGCAAACGTCCTGCTTCAGCCTTTGTATATTGCAGGCCCTCCGTCAGCTGCGCCGCATTATACTGCCGCTCTGCCGTCGCCGTAGCTCTGCTGTAAATTGCTCCGGCAGCAGCGCCGACGATTAGTGCTACCAAGAAAAGTAAAATTGTTTTGTCGAAGATATTTTTCAGCATAAGCAAATTCTCCTTTACAAAAATCTTGCAGACCTTCTACCTACATTGTCCCATATTCAGCATTTTTTAGCAAGCAAAAAGGCTGAAGCCAAAGCTCCAGCCTTCTAGACAAAATAAAAAACCTAAGCCAAAGCTTAGATTGAATTTTTGGTGCGGTAGAGAGGATTTGAACCTCCACGGGGTCTCCCCCACTAGCTCCTGAG
>URVO01000068.1 GCA_900551335.1 uncultured Phascolarctobacterium sp. | reverse complement strand
AATCTGGGCAGTGACACCGTCACCAGGTTTAATCGTTATAGGCTTGTCTCCGCTCAGCATCAGCCAGGCGATGATGCCGCCGGCAATAGCAATTCCGGCAATAATCGACAGGATTACTTTATTATTTTTCATCTGCCTGCTTTTCCTCCTCCGGGGGTGTATAAGGCGTATTCCAGCGATGCTGGAACCACAGCCAGTTATCGGGGTATTGCTTGATAATCTTCTCGACCTCTTGCGTCATCTTCAGGGTTACGTTGTAATCATCCAGCTTTTTATCGCCTGTAAACTCATAATGGATAGGATCATTCACAATAGCAGTATGACCATAGCCGTCAGGCTTACGCACGATGAAAATCGGAATAATCGGCGCCTTGAACTTACGCGCAAAATATGCAGGACCGTTCGGCGTAGAAGCCATCTTGCCCAGGAACGGAACGAAGATGCCGTCATAGCCGCCATCCTGGTCAGCAATCAGTCCCAGCATACGTCCCTTCTTCATTGCTCTGGCACAGCCAAGGATTTCGCTTGTGCCGCGAGAGAAAATCTCTTGTCCCACGCCCTTGCGCAGCTCATTCATAAAATCGCTGTAGACACGGTTCGGCTGCGGCTTTTCCACTGCACTAAGCGGGAAGCCGTTGAGCGCCAGCGCAGCACCCAGCCATTCCCAGTTATCCATATGGCAGGCCAGCATAACAACGCCATGCTTTTCCTCCAGCGCCTCCCACAGCACCTCCGGACGGTCGAAGGTAACCAGCCCGCGGATATTATCCTTGTTCAGCGCAGGCATATACATAATCTCCATGAAGGTTATGCCCAGCTTGACGAAAAGCGATTTAATCGTCGCCTTCGCCTGCTCCTCGCTGTAGTCAAGACGCTCGCGAATAGTTTGCTCAGCACGGATACGCTGCTTCTTCGCGATTTTATAATACAAGTGGCCCAAACCCTTGCCAATAACCACAATGGCCCTATAAGGCAGCCAAGAGATTACCGTACTCATTGTTTTTAATAAATAGTAAAGCCACATTATTGTTTATCTCCTTGTCCGGCATGAATGTAAGAGTCGATGATACCATCCAGCTTATCCTGTGCTATTAAAAGTAAATCAATAGCCTCTCTTACCGCACCTCTACCGCCGGCATTATCCAATACATAATCACACAAATCAAGCACTGCATCAGCCGCATCAGCAGGAGCAAAGGACAGCCCGCAGTTATACATAGGCGCCAGGTCATTGAGGTCATCGCCTATATAAGCAATCTCCTCTAGCTCCAGCTTATAATCCTCAGCTATTTGTGCTAAAGCCGCCGCTTTATCACGCACGCCCTCGCGTACACAGGTAATGCCTAATTCAGCAGCTCTTCTGCGGACGATTTCACTTGTGCGTCCGGTGATAATGCAGACCTCGATGCCGTTACGCAGAGCATAGCTAATGCCCATGCCATCCTTCGCATTAAAGCCCTTAAACATTTCACCGTCATTGCCCATATAAATCGTGCCGTCTGTCAGCACGCCATCTACATCAAGCACCAGCATGCGGATAGCTTGCGCGTTGTCACCGAAATCCTCGATGAACTCCTCGCCGACCTCATAAAAAAAACTATCAAGCATATCATCTATTAAAGACTGCTCTTTATGTTTAGCCTTCTTATCCGCAGGAAATTCCAGTACCTTTTTCATTATACCACTCCCTGTCTTACCAGGTCGGTCATATGCAGCAGGCCGATAACCTTGTTATCCTTGTCAATAACAGGCAGCACCGTAATCGGCTTCGGCTTGTTGCTTTCCATAAGATGCAGAGCCTGCGCTGCCAGCTTATCCTCAGTAATCGTCTTCGGTGCCTTCGTCATCAGCTCGCTGACAGGACGCTGCAGGAAGTCTACACCCTTGCTAAGGCCGCGGCGGATATCACCATCGGTCAGCACGCCCTGCATCACGCCGTTCGCATCCACAACAGACACAGCGCCCAGGCCCTTGTCCGTGATAACAAACAGTGCATCCTGCACCTTCATATCTGCATAAACAGTCGGATTCTCCTCGCCCTTATGCATAATGCTGCCTACAGTCAGCAGCAGCTTGCGGCCCAGACTTCCGCCCGGATGGAAAATAGCGAACTGGCTTGCCGTGAAGTTATGCTTCTGGAGCAGAGCCAGAGCCAGCGCATCGCCATAGGCTAGTGCAGCCGTCGTGCTGCTCGTCGGTGCCAGACCAAGGGGGCAGGCCTCCTTGCTTACGCCCACGTTCAAAACTACGTCAGCGTTTTTGCCTAAGGTCGAATCAGGCTTACCGACCATAGCAATAATCTTTGCTCCGATGCGGCGCAGTGACGGCAGAATGTTCAAAACCTCTCCCGTTTCACCGCTATTGGAAAGCGCGATAACAACATCGCTCTCTGTTACCATGCCCAGGTCGCCGTGAATACCCTCTGCCGGATGCAGATAAAAGGACGGCGTGCCTGTGCTTGCCAGCGTTGCCGCCAGCTTGCGGCCAATAATGCCGGACTTGCCCATGCCGGTGATAACTGTACGGCCGGAGCAGTCCAGAATCATCTGTACAACACTCGCGAAGCTTTCATCTACGCGCGGAACCAGCTCTAAAACAGCTTCAGCCTCCATACGCAGAACGTCCTGCGCATGCTTTAGCATTGCTTCCATGTTCTCACCCTACCTTTAGCCACGTACAATCTTGTCAATGGCAATTACATCAGTCAATAATTTTTCCAGATTGTCTAATTTCACCATGTTCGGACCATCGCTCAGTGCCTCTGCCGGATTGTCATGCACCTCCAGGAACAGTGCATCAATGCCTACAGCTGCAGCAGCGCGTGCCATATGCGGCACGTATTGGCTCTGACCACCGCTAGAGGTACCTTGACCGCCAGGAATCTGCACGCTGTGCGTTGCGTCCATAACTACAGGATAGCCAAGCTCACGCATAACTGCCAGGCCGCGCATATCCGTAACCAGCGTGTTGTAGCCAAAGCTTGCACCACGCTCGGTCAGCATAATATTATGATTGCCTGCTTCCTCCACCTTTTTGATAACATTCTTCATGTCCCAGGGTGCGAGGAACTGGCCTTTTTTTACATTTACTGTCTTGCCGGTTTTCGCAGCTGCATAAACAAGATCCGTCTGACGGCACAGGAAGGCCGGGATTTGCAGAATATCAACAACCTCAGCAGCCTTTTCTGCCTGCCACGGCTCATGAATATCTGTTACAACAGGAACGCCCAGATCCTTTTTAATCTGTGCCAGAATCTTTAAGCCCTCCTCAATGCCGGGTCCGCGGAAGGACGCATAAGAGGAACGGTTTGCTTTATCAAAGGAAGCCTTGAAAACATAGGGAATACCAAGCTTTTCGCAGATAGCCTTCGTGCGCTGACCAATCATCAGGCTGCGCTCATAGCCCTCAAGCACGCAGGGGCCTGCCATCAGCATCAGGGGATGGCCCTGACCTACTTCATAATTACCAACTTTAACGATTTGCATAAGTCGCCTCCAGCTTATTTATTCATTTTAGCAAACAGCTCATTGACTGCTGCCAGATCCTCAGGTGTATCAACACCGATGCCCTGGAAATCGCTTTCCAGAACCTTAATTTTATAACCATTCTCCAGCGCACGCAGCTGCTCTAAGCTTTCCGCTTTTTCCAGCGGTGTCGGCTGCAGCGCTGCATATTTCAGCAGGAAACTGCGGCGATAAGCATAGATGCCGACATGCTTATAAACCTTGAAGCCCTCCGGCTTATTGCGCGGATACGGCATCAGGCTACGAGAGAAATAGAGGGCATAGCCATTGAGATCAGTAACAACCTTAACAGCAGCAGGATTATTATAATCCTCCTCATCCATCACAACCTTCAGCGTTGCCATCTGCAGCTCAGCATCACTGGTGAAGCATTCAGCCAGACGGTCAATAACCTCAGGCGGAATCATCGGCTCATCACCCTGTACGTTAACGATAACATCAACATCAGGATAATTCAGCGCTACCTCAGCCAGACGGTCAGTGCCGCTCGGATGGTCAGGAGAGGTCATCATTGCCTTGCCGCCAAAGCCGTCTACGGCTTTTTTGACAAGCTCATTATCAGTAGCTACAACCACCTCGTCCGGCAGCTTCGCCTGGCAGGCACGCTCATAAACGTGCTGAATCATCGGCTTGCCGGCGATTAAGGACAGCGGCTTGCCCGGCAGACGGGTAGAAGCATATCGTGCAGGAATTACGCATAAAACTTTCATTTTTTATCAAGCTCCTTTTTAATGGCATGGTCAATATATTCTTTGAACTTATCCATACCCTCGGTAATGCAGATATCCATATTCAGGATATACAAGGGAATCTCGCGGGCAGAATAAATAAATTCAGTCGGGATTTTAACAGCATCCTTCGCCGTCGTCACCATCGCTACAGCCTTCAGGCTGCTGGCACGTTCGTTGATGTACTGCATCTCCAGCATGCCATAATCATGATGGTCAGGATAGCGTACAGCCTCCATAATGTTCAGGCCAATGCTCGACAAGGTTTGTTCGAACGAGGACGGATTGCCGATAGCAGAAAAGACCATAACGTCCTTATCCTTCAGCTCCTCCAGATCCTTGATGTTTTCGGAAATGCCCTTATACCAGTCAGCAATTTCCACAAAGTTTTTCGGATGGTGAATACTTTCTATCACCGGAGCCTTGTCGTTATACTTGGCGATCGTATGACGCAGCTGGATACGGCTCAGCTTGCTGCTTTGGTCCGTCTTCGTCAGCAGGAACAAATCACCGCGGCTCAGGTTCTCCAGCGGCTCACGCAGCGTACCGCGCGGCAGCACGCAGCCATTGCCGAACATATTCAGTGTATCTACGAGCACAACATCGAGGTCCCGCTCGAGCTGCCAATGCTGATAGCCGTCGTCCATGATGATAACCTCAGCATGAAGCTGGTCAACAGCATAGCGGCCTGTAACAGCACGGTTCTTGCCAATGATAACAGGGATACCCGGCAGCGTTTTCGCCATCAGATAGGCCTCATCACCAGCCTCATAGGCCGTCATGAAAATTTTATTGCCATCGGAAACTACGCCCAGCTCCTTGCCCCAATGCGAACGGTAGCCGCGGTTCAGGATAACTACGCGATAGCCCATAGCCTTAATAATTGCTGCCATCTTCTGCGCGGTGGGCGTTTTGCCTGTGCCGCCTACGGTGATATTACCGATAGAAATAACGCAGCAGTTGAGCTTCTCTTTTTTGAGAATACCGGAATTATACATAGACAGCTTGCAGCTGACGCCAAACTCATAGAGATAAGACATCGCACGCAGCACCGCCAGCAGCAGCCAGCCTGTAAAAGGCGTATCAGGTCCATAAGCAACCTGCATCACATATTGGATAATCGCATCACCATGACGCAGACGGCCGCCGCCCTCATCCGTCAGGTTACGCGTATTAATCGGATAGCTCTTGTATTCGCGAGCAGGCACAGCCGTTAAATCAAGCAGCTCCTTGAGATAACGGATACTGCGCACGTCTGCGCCACGGTTTTCCTTGATAACCTGCAAAGAAGCCTTGCCCATCTGCTCACGACGTTCGTCATTAGCGAGAATGTCGAGCATTTCCTTTGTCAGCTCATCATTATTATTCACCATCTTGCAGGCCTTAACCTTGCTCAACAGTGCATAGGAATCCTTGAAATTCTGCATGCTCGGTCCGACGAGAATCGGCTTAGCATGAGCAGCAGGCTCCAGCACGTTATGACCGCCCGTATTGCTGAAGGAACCGCCGACGAAAACAACATCGCCCACAGCATAAATACGTCCCAGCTCACCGATGGTATCAATGATAAGCAGCGGATATTCCTTACGCTCGCCTTCTTCGTTAAGCATTTTGGAGCGGAAGCCAGTCTCATAACCGTAATGCGCTGCCAGCTTCGCAATTTCATCGGCACGGGCAGTTTTACGCGGTGCGATAATCAGACGTGCATGAGGATATTTTTCACGCACATGCTTGAAGGATTCAAACAGAACCTTTTCCTCACCGGGATGCGTAGAGCCAGCCACGATAATAGGATAATCCTGCTTCAGGCCCAGCTCCAGACGATACTTGTCCAAATCCTCAGGCGTAACCTCGGCATAGGTCTGGTCAAATTTCGTATTGCCGGTAACAAAGATTTTGCTACGGTCTGCGCCAAGATGCGCAATATAATCGGCATCAATGCTTGACTGCATACAAAAACGCGTAACGGTATTGAGCATGTCGTCCCAGATACCGTAGAGATATTTATAGCTTTTCACGGATTTTTCCGAGATACGGCCATTAACCATCATTACAGGGATATGACGTTCACGGATAGCACGCAGAAAGTTCGGCCACAGCTCCGTTTCTACCGGCATGAACACGCCGGGGTGAATACGCTTGACCAGAGATTCTGCTACGAACGGCAGGTCCAGCGGGAAGAAGATAATCGCATCTGCTTCAGGGATAATCTGCTTCGCCATGTTATAGCCGCCGACAGTGAAGGCCGAAACCAGCACGGGACGATCCGGCATTTCCTTGCGAATCTGCTTAACGAGCGGACTTGTTGCCACAATCTCGCCTACGGACGCGCCATGAATCCAGATGCAGTCCTTGCCGACAACCTTGGCTATTTCCTTTTCATCTACACAGCCCAAGCTCTGCTTAAAGCGCAGGCCGAAGCCCTTTTCCGTAAACAGACGATAGGTATAATACGGGACGATGAAAAGCACCAGCACTATTAAAATAAGAATATTATAGAGTAAATACATGTACTAACCTCTTTTCGCCTTACTTGGCTTCCTTGCTGCGATACTGAATCTTATACAGATGTGCGTACAGCCCGTCCATAGCCATCAGCTCATCATGTGTACCCTGCTCGATAAGCTGGCCCTTTTCCAGTACCATAATCTTATCGGCATTTTTAATCGTCGACAGACGATGCGCAATAACGAAGGAGGTTCTGCCTACCATCAAGCGGTCCAGCGCTTCCTGTACTACACGCTCGCTCTCCGTATCGAGAGCAGAGGTTGCCTCGTCGAGAATCAGAATCTGCGGGTTTTTCAGTATTGCTCGGGCAATGGAAATGCGCTGACGCTGACCGCCGGAAATATTCATACCGCGGTCGCCCAGCATCGTTTCGTAGCCATTGGGCAGCTGCATAATAAAGTCATGGGCATTTGCAGCCTTCGCTGCTGCCTCCACCTCTTCGCGGGTAGCATCAAGGCGGCCATAAAGAATATTATCATAAACAGAGCCGTTGAATAGCACTGTTTCCTGCGGTACAATGCCCACCTGCTCACGCAGAGAGTTCAACGTAACCTTGCGGATATCCTCGCCATCAATCGTAATGCTGCCAGTCGTCACATCATAAAAGCGCGGCAACAGGCTGGCTACAGTCGACTTGCCTGCACCG
>URVO01000067.1 GCA_900551335.1 uncultured Phascolarctobacterium sp. | reverse complement strand
CATTTTTACTTAAGACCGTCTATAAAGCAGCATCTGCTTCAGAACGGCTCCTAGGAGTACTAATGTACGCCGTCGTCGCCGTTCTTCGCATCTACTACTTTCTAGGCGGTCTATTTTCATTATATTATTTCATACTCTTATAAATCGCCTCTAAATTTTCCTCCATGCGCTGCAGGTAGGTCAGCGTGCCGGTGCTGCTTTCGAGCGTGTGGATGGGCTGTGTGCCGGCGCCGACCTCTTTGGCCAGCGTTAGCGAGGTTTTGGGGCTTACAGTGTCTTCGACGAAGATAGTTTTAACGTTCTTCTCCTTGCAGAATTCTGCCAGCTGCGCCAGACTTTGCGCGCTCGGCTCACCGCTGGCGAAAACGTCCTCGACGCTGCTTTGCGTCAGGCCGAGGTCACGGCACAGATAAGCAAAGGCGGCATGGCCGGTGACGAAGTTTTTCTGCGGCAGCTGGGCAAATTTGCCCTGATATTTTGCTAGCAGCTCTGCGAGCTGTTTATTATAGCTTTGGGCGTTCCTTTGATAGAAATCCTTGTTCTTGGGGTCAACAGCGGACAGGGCGTCAGCAATATTTTTTACCTCCACCTGCGCGTTGGCGAGGCTCAGCCAGGTGTGCGGATCGTATTGGCCGTGCTCCTTGATTTCGTCCGGGTCGTTCAGCTCGATGAGCGCAATGCCCTTGCTTGCCTCAAGAACCTGCAGCTTTTCGTTGCTGGCAGCCTTGATGGCTGTATCCGTCCAGCTTTCCATGCCGGCGCCGTTATAGACGAAGAGAGCAGCCTTGTGCAGTGCCTTCATATCCTTAGGCGTAGGCTGGAAGTCGTGCGGCTCTGTGCCGTCAGGAACGAGTGTCATGATAGCGACCTTGTCCTGGCCGACAGCCTGCACCAGCTCCTTCATAGCGTTGAAGCTGACAACAACACTGGTTTTGCCTGCGGGCGCTGCTTTTTCTTCGCTGCCGCAGCCTGCAAGCAGACTGGTGCAGAGCAGTGTGAGTGCGATGAATATATTGATGAAATTTTTATGCTTAGACATTTTGTATCTCCTTGTAAATAAATGCGAATGGTTTGCGTTTACTACGCAAAATTTATGATAGCACTCGCTCGTGCTGTTGTCAAGCGAAATGCAAACGACTTGTATTTTCATCTGGATAAAGCTATAATATGTAGTCGATAAGCTTATAATTTTATGTTTTGGTATGTAAATAGTGAGGAGATAGACATGATTAAGCTGGAGCAGGTAAATTTTTCTTATGATGTAGGCAGTGAGCTGCTCAAGAATATCAATATGCAGGTCAACGACGGCGAATATGTCGCTATCGTGGGCGAGAACGGCAGCGGCAAAAGCACGCTGCTCAAATTACTTTTAGGGCTGCTTGAGCCTGCAAGCGGCAAGGTGACGAACACGTTTCGCCGCATCGGCTACGTGCCGCAGCGCTTTGAAACGCTCAACAGCCAGTTTCCGCTGACGGTTGCCGAGGGCATGGAGTGCTACCGCCGTGTGGTCGGCGTGACAGATAAGGACGCTGTGCGCCGCTGCCTCGAGCAGATGAACGTTTATGAGCTGCGTGACCGCCTAATCGGTACGCTGAGCGGCGGCCAGTGCCAGAAGGTAATGATTGCGCGTGCGCTTTTGGGTGCGCCTGATTTGCTGATTTTTGATGAGCCGTCGACCGGTATCGACCTCAAAAGCCAGCAGGAGCTGTACCGCTTCATGAAGAAGCTGCATAAGGAGGGCTTGACGATTATCACGGTGGAGCATAACCTGAATTTTGCTGCGCATTATGTTGATAAGATGTATCATGTTGCCAATGGCGGCGGTCACTTTTGCTCGCCGCAGGATTATGTGGCAGAATATGTAGCGAATAATGCAGGAGGTGGCGAGAATGCTTGAGATGTTTGAATATAGCTTTATGCAGAACGCTTTCCTGATTTCGATTATGATTTCGCTTGTCTGCCCGATGATTGGCATGTTTCTCGTGCTGCGCCGCTATTCGATGATTGGCGATACGCTGGCGCACGCATCGCTGGCAGGCGTGGCGGTCGGCCTTTTGGTGAAGCTGAACCCGATTGTGAGCGCGTTCGCTGTGACCTCGCTGTTCGGCCTGCTCATCGAGCTGTTGCGGCAGCGCTTCCGCCGTTATGCGGAGCTGATTCTGGTGATTATCCTGTCGCTGTCCGTGGGTATTGCGATTACGATTATCAGCAGCGGTCTGGTGCGGACGAATGTGGAGGCCTTTTTGTTCGGCAGTATCCTGACGGTGACGCAGGAGGATGTTATCGCTGTGGCAGTGCTGTGCGTGGTGTCGCTGCTGACAGTGTACTTTTTATATCCGCAGCTGGTGCTGCTGACCTTCGATGAGGACGGCGCCAGAATTGCCGGTGTGAGGACGAAGCTGATAAATTATATTTTTTCGCTGCTCGTTTCGGCGATGATTGCTGTATCTATCCGCGTGGTAGGCATTCTCGTTATCAGCTCGCTGATTGCTCTGCCTGTGGCGGCGGCGCTGCAGCTGGAGAAGGGCTTCAAGGTGACGATGGCGGCGGCAATGCTGCTGAGCTTTATTGCTATTGTGGCCGGTTTGTGCGTGTCCTATATGGCCGGTGCGGCGCCGGGCGGCGTGACAGCGCTAGTTTCGGTTGCTTTGCTGCTGCTGGTTCTGGTCTATAGGCAGCTGCGTGCTGTGCGTTGAGAAAGGGAGCGGAGAATATGGAAGAAGCAAAAAATATGCCGCAGGAAAGCTATGGTGAGTATCTGCACCGCTATGGCCTGAAGAATACGCGTCACCGTCAGCTGGTGCTGCAGCTTTTGGCGGCAAGCCACGGCGTGCTGACGGCAGAGGAGATTTTTCAGCAGCTGTGCCTGCAGGGGGAAACGATAAACTTTTCGACGATTTACCGTATTCTGGAGATGTTTACCAAAAAGGGGCTGACGGAAAGAAATTATCTGAGCAATTCGCGTAAGTATGGCTTTACGCTGCATTCTTTGGGACATAGGCACCACCTTATCTGCCTGCGCTGTCATCGCGTTATCGAGGTAGAGCACTGTCCTATGGCTGATTTTGAGGAAAAGCTGGCAGAGCAGACGGACTTTTCTATCGTGGGGCATAATCTGGAATGGTACGGCTATTGTCCGGAATGCCGCAAGCATTAACAAAATTTCTTTCACACGCGGCCTAAAGTGTGTTAAAATATAATAGAAAAATTATGACTAGAGGTGAAGCGAATTGGTAAAGGTGATTGCTATAGCCAACCAGAAGGGCGGCGTTGGCAAAACTACTACAGCGGTAAATCTGGCCGCGTGCCTTGCTGCAAGGGAGCGTAAGGTGCTTTTAATAGACAGTGATCCGCAGGGGAATGCTACCAGCGGCTTTGGCTTTGATAAACGCGATATTAAGCAATGTATATATGATGTGTTGATTGATGATGTGAATATGCAGGAGGTCATCAAGCATACGGCCTATAAGGGACTGGATATTGTCCCGGCAACGATTCAGCTGGCAGGCGCAGAGATTGAGCTTGTTTCGCTGATGAACCGCGAGGGACGTATGAAAAATTCGCTGGAACGCGTCAAGCATAACTATGATTATGTGATTATTGATTGTCCGCCGTCCTTGGGACTGCTGACGATTAACGGCCTGACGGCTGCAAGCTCGGTCATCATTCCGATTCAGTGCGAATTCTACGCGCTGGAGGGCGTGACGATGCTTATGAATACGATTCAGCTGGTGCAGCGCAATCTGAATCCGGCGCTCAAGCTGGAGGGCGTGCTCATGACTATGTATGACAGCCGCACGAATCTGTCGCAGGAGGTTGTGGACGAGGTCAGCAAATATTTCAAGACGAAGATGTATCAGACGATTATTCCGCGCAATGTACGCTTGAGCGAGGCTCCGAGCCACGGACAGCCTGTTATCGATTATGACAGCAAA
The DNA here is from genome assembly GCA_900551335.1 of uncultured Phascolarctobacterium sp. Taxonomy (GTDB): domain Bacteria; phylum Bacillota; class Negativicutes; order Acidaminococcales; family Acidaminococcaceae; genus Phascolarctobacterium_A. The sequence continues at coordinate 3,525 of URVO01000067.1, read as the reverse complement.
TCCAAGGGCGCACAGGTGTATATGGAATTGGCGGATGAGGTGATTGAAGATGAGTAAGAAGGGCGGCTTGGGCAAAGGTCTGGGCGCAATTTTTGGCGAAAATCCGAGTCCGGTGCCCGAGGCACCGCAGGAGCCTGCAAAGGCAGAAGGCGCTGCCGAAGAGGTGCTAATAAAAAAAATCACTGCGAATCCTTATCAGCCGCGCCGCGTGTTTGATGAAGAAAAGCTGGAGGAGCTGGCGGCTTCTATCAAGGAGTTCGGCGTAGTGCAGCCGCTCGTCGTGCGGGCGAAGGGCAAGGGCTATGAGCTGGTGGCCGGTGAGCGTCGTCTGCGTGCAGCAACGCTGGCAGGACTGAAGACAGTACCTGTCATTGTCAAGGATTACGATGAAGCGAAGATGATGGAGATTGCGCTGGTGGAGAATATCCAGCGTCATGACCTGAATCCGATTGAAGAAGCGCAGGGCTTACGCCGTCTGATGGAGGAGTTTGCGCTGACGCAGGAGCAGGCAGCCGCTAAGGTTGGCCGTAGCCGCAGCGCAGTGACGAATATCCTGCGCCTTTTGAATCTGCCGCAGGAGGTGCAGGAGCATATCTCTGAGGGCAGGCTCACCATGGGACAGGCCAAGCAGCTTTTAGGCTTGCCGCAGGAGAAGCAGATGTGTGAGGTTGCACAGGCTGTTATCGATGGCGGCTGGAGCGCACGCATGACCGAGGAGGTTGTACGCCGTCTGAAGGAGGGCAAAGCTCTTAAGGTAGTGCGCGAATTTATTGAAGAAAAAGCTGAGAAGCCGCAGGAAAAGCCTGCAAAGCGCGAGCCGTCGGAAAACGATGTTTTCTGCCATGACTTTGAGCAGCGTCTGGTGGAGTTCTTGGGAACGAAGGTTAAGGTCATTCCCAAAAAGGACGAGCAGGGACGCATGGGCGGCACGATTCAGATAGAATATTATTCTGCTGAGGACTTAGAGCGTATTTATGAGGTGCTTCAGCAGGGGCAGGCAGCGGCAGCGCCGCAGAGCACTGCACCGCGCAGGCTGCATGTCTGAGATATATAAAAGAAAGACTCATTATGAGGGGAGAATAAATTACTTATGGATCAGTTGAATGTTATGATAGGTCAGCATCTTGCCGTTTTTGGCGTTATTTTGCTGGCTGTAGTTGTGTTGTTTCTTATTATGCTGGTGCTGTTTATCACGACGCGCAGCAAAATGAGTGCTCTGCAAAAAAAATATGACTTCTTTACCGAGGGTAAGGAAGCCAATATTGATGAGGTGCTGACCGCAACGCTGAACAAGCTGCACGAAACGCAGGCGGAGCTGGCAGCCCTGCAGGCGAAGCATGACAAGCTGCACGAGCAGGTGCAGCGCTGTGTTCAGAATGTTAAGCTGGTGCGCTATGATGCCTTTGACGCTATGGGCGGCGAGATGAGCTATTCTATGCTGCTTACTGATGCGCATAACAACGGCGTGCTGCTCACGAGCATCTATGGACGCGAGGAGAGCCGCTGCTACGCAAAGGATATTGCCAATGGCAAGTCTGGCTATCCTCTGGCGGAGGAAGAGCAGAGGCTGCTGTAAAGAAAATTTGACAAGTACAGCTGCTCGTGTTAAGATAAAGGTAGCAAAACGAAAGTCTGCGTTGGCATTTTGACACGCAAAAGAAAAAACCGGGATGGCAGTCCCGGTTTTTTCAATATGGGTTAGCTGTGAGCTAGAACCTTCTGTCTAACCACTTGCATATATAGTGAGCAGCTATAGATGCCATGACAGAGGCTATAAACGAAAGTACTGCGCTTAAGGTCATTAGGACACCTCCTTTCCGCTGGAAAGGGTCACAGCATCCTAATTATAACAAAATATGTGCAGGAAAACAATGCAAAGAACGCGCGTAGGAAACAGTTCATCAGACTGTTTTCTACGCGCGTTTGTGCTTTACTTATACTCCCTCGAAGAGTCTGAGCAGAATAAACATGCTCTCACCGAAGGTCAGATAGCGGAACCAGGTGCGGGGATAAACGAAGCCCTCGCTGTCCTCGTCGTAGGTGCCGCTGATGCGTGCATGGATGGCGAGCGATTCCATCGCGGCGATGATGAGCAGCAAAAAGCCTGGTGTCCAGGTGGCATCATGCAGCATGAGCCAGATGCAGTAGAATAGAAAAATTACGTCTAAGACAAAGTAGACAAGAAATATAGTTGCGCTGCCGTCTATGATAACAATCTGGCGCTTGTCAGGATTAGCGCGGCGTTGGGCGGCAATGCGGCTGAAGTTTTGCAGCAGATAAGCAATGCGGTGTGCGTTGATGAAGTGAAACATTCTTACGCAAAGAAAAAATAAAGCAATAAAATTCATAGTGATACCTCAGAGGACTGTTTAAGACCTTTTGCTGTCTTAAGCGGTCCTGTTTTTTCTTGAAAGTGAAATAGTGTTACTAAAATATTATACACCATAAGAACGCTCAACGCTACAAGTACACAAAAACGTCGAAGTTTTTATGCAATAGACAAAAATACGTAATTTAAACACGAGGTTTAGTGAAACAGTAAAAATGAAACACTTTGACTGCGCGACACTCATGTATACAATAAAAATGAAAATTTTCGTTGACAAAAGTGTAGTGTAGAAGATATAATGAGAGCCATAAAGTTACCGGGCTAGTAGTTGTACGTAGAAACACTCCCGGAGCTGAGGTTTTATTTTTAAGGGAAAGAGGAGACTCAAAATGAAAAAATGGAAAAAATTCGCATCTGCGGCTATGGCTGCATTGATGTGCGCCGCATTACTCACCGGCTGCGGCGGCGAGAAAAAACAAGCTGATGCCGGCGACACTATTAAGGTTGGTGCAGCCTTCGAATTAACAGGCAACGTTGCTAACTATGGCAAATCCATCAACGAGGGCTTCAAGCTGGCTGTTGATGAGCTGAACAAAAACGGCGGCGTAAACGGTAAAAAAATCAACGTAGTTGAAAGCGATAACAAATCCGAGCCTGCTGAATCCGGCAACGCTGTAACCAAGCTGATTACTCAAGATAAAGTAGTTGCAATCGTCGGCCCTGCAACCAGCGGCTGCGTAAACGCTGCAACTCCTATCACCACTGCTAACAAGATTCCGCAAATTGCTCCGGCTGCTACCGCACCGAGCATTACTGTAGAAAACGGCAAGGTCAAAGACTTTGTATTCCGTGCCTGCTTCATCGACCCGTTCCAAGGTCAGGTAATGGCAGTATTTGCTGATAAAACTCTGAAGGTTAAAAACGTAGCAATCTTCTACGATTCCTCCAGTGATTATTCCAAAGGCTTAGCTGAAGTCTTCCAAAAAACACTGGAAGGCAAGGGCGGCAAAATCGTTGCTAAGGAAGCTTTCCTGGGCAAGGACGTTGACTTCAAATCCGCTCTGACCAAGCTGAAAGCAGCCAATCCGGAAGCAATCTATGTTCCTGGTTATTATGAAGAAGTTTCCAAGATTATCAAACAAGCTCGCGAAATCGGCATCACCTGCCCTATGCTCGGCTCCGATGGCTGGGAAAGC